>CALGIA010000205.1 GCA_937916005.1 uncultured Rhodospirillaceae bacterium | reverse complement strand
ATGATGCGGGAAATCCACTTTCCACATTCGCTCGGGCTGCTCTATTCCGCCTTTACCTATTACACGGGCTTCAAGGTGAATTCGGGCGAATACAAGGTCATGGGTCTGGCGCCCTATGGCGAACCCGCATTCGCCCAGACCATTCTGGACAACATCATCGATCTCAAGGATGACGGCTCATTCCGGCTTGATCTCAGCTATTTCGATTACTGTACCGGTCTGCGCATGACCAACGAAAAATTCGACGCGCTGTTCGGCGCGCCGCCACGGGGCGCGGAAACGCTGCTGACACAGCGCGAGATGGATCTGGCCGCCTCGATCCAGGCGGTAACAGAGGAGGTCGTGCTGCGGCTGACGCGCTCGATCGCCAGGGAAACCGGTGCGAAAAACCTTTGTCTCGCGGGCGGCGTGGCGCTGAACTGCGTCGCCAACGGCAAGATCCTGCGGGACCACAGTTTCGAGAACATCTGGGTGCAACCGGCGGCGGGCGATGCGGGCGGCGCGTTGGGGGCGGCGCTGTGCGCCTATCACCGCTTCCAGCATCAGGCGCGCAAACTTAACGGCAAGATGGATGCCATGCAGGGCTCCTATCTCGGCCCCGGCTACGCGCAGGCCGAGATTGAAGCGCGGCTGGCCGCGGCGGGCGCCAAATTCGAGACCCTCAGCGACGACGCCACCATCGCCAGGACAGCCGATGCGCTGGTCGATGAAAAGGCCGTCGGCTGGTTCCAGGGCCGCATGGAGTTCGGCCCGCGCGCGCTGGGTGGACGGTCGATCCTGGGCGATCCGCGCTCTCCCTCCATGCAGAAAACCCTGAACCTGCGGGTCAAGTACCGCGAATCATTCCGTCCCTTCGCGCCGTCGGTGCTGCGCGAGGACGTGGCCGACTGGTTCGAGATCGACGAGGACAGCCCCTATATGCTGATGGTGGCCGGCGTGCGGGAAGACAGGCGCCGCGAGATGACTGACGACGAAAACGCCCTGTTCGGCATCGACAAGCTCAACGTGCCGAGGTCCGAACTGCCGGCCGTTACCCATGTGGATTATTCGGCCCGGATCCAGACCGTGCACGCGGAAACCAACCCGCGCTATCACGCGCTGATCACCGCGTTCAAGGACCGCACCGGCTGCCCGGTGGTGGTCAACACCAGCTTCAACGTGCGCGGCGAACCGATCGTGTGCACGCCGGAAGACGCGTTCCGCTGCTTCATGGGGTCGGACATCGAGGTGCTGGTGGTCGGCAACTGCTTCCTGAACAAGGAAGACCAGGACCCGGCCCTCAAAATCGACTACAAGGACGATTTCGAATTGGACTGAGGCCGGTGTCAAGAAATCACTTCCCGACGGTGACAGTTGGAATCGAACCAACTATCATCGCGCCGATGTCAGGTTCTGCACTTTATAGGTTTTGTCTGCGGATTGGTCGATTGCGCCCGGCCATGACCATGTTCGTTCTGGTCGCGGCGGCGCTGATTTCAATTCAGAATCTATTATTCGCCCCTGGCGCGGCGGCCCAGGTGAGCAACACCGCGCCCCCGATACTTTTCAAGGCCGACAATGTGCGCCACGACAAGGAGCTTGGCCTGGTGGTGGCGACAGGACATGTGGAATTCAGTCAGAATGAACGAACGCTTGTCGCCGACACGGTAACTTATAATCAGCGCTTGGATACGGTGACCGCGTCGGGAAATGTCAGCCTGCTGGATACGTCGGGCGACGTGATGTTTGCCGACTATGTGGAACTGTCGGGAAACATGAAGGACGGGATTGCGAGAGGAATTCGTTTCCGGCTGTCCGACAACACCCGGATCGCGGCCGCGGGTGGGCGGCGTATCGGCGGCACCAGAACCGAAATGCGCAAAGCCGTCTATTCACCCTGCGCACCCTGCAAGAAAAACCCGGACCGCGCGCCCATATGGCAGATCAAGGGCTATCAGATCGTGCGCGATCTCGATGAACAGCAAGTGGAATTCAAGGACGCGTTTCTGGAATTTTACGGCATTCCAATCCTCTATGCTCCGTATCTTTCGGCGCCCGACCCATCGGTAAAGCGCAAGACGGGTTTCCTGATTCCAAGCTATGGCAGTGATACGGAACTTGGCACGGTTGTCCGGGTTCCATATTACATTGCGATCAGTCCGCTTCAGGATGCAACGATCACCCCGATTTACACGGGCAATGAAGGGCCGGTTCTGCTGACCGAATACCGGAACCGGTTCATAGGCGGATTATTTACCGGCCAGGGAAGCGTGACCCGGGCCAGCACCGTGGACGGCGACCGGCAAATTCGGGGGCATTTCGATGGCGGCGCGAAATTTGATATCAGCAATACCTGGCGGGCCGGCCTGAGGGCGAAATTCGCGTCCGACGATACCTATCAACGCAGATATAAATTCGGTGGGGATAGCGTGCTTAAAAGTCGCGCGTTTATCGAGGGATTTCGCGGGCGGACCTATGGGGTCGCCAACGCCTATTACTTTCAGGATTTCCGGTCCGACGTGGATCAGGCCACGGTTCCCCTGGCGATACCGGCGATCGATTACAACTTCGTTGGCGAACCCGGCGAGATGGGGGGAAGATGGAGCGTCGACGCCAATTTATTGGCATTGACGCGCGGCATCGGAACCGATTCGCGCCGCCTGTCTTTAAAAACCGGCTGGTTATTGCCTCATACAAGCCGCGTCGGCGAATTATATTCACTGTTTGGCAGCCTGCAGACTGATGCCTACTGGGTTCATGAAACGCAAAACCCCGACAAGGCCGGCGATAGCCTTTCCGGAATCACCGGCCGGGTTTTTCCACAGATCGGGCTGGATTGGCGTTTTCCCCTGGTTCGACGCGGCCAGCAATCGGCGACGGTCATTGAGCCGATCGCCGGGATAATCGCCAGCCCCAATGGCGGTAACCCCAACAAGATTCCCAATGAAGACAGTCTGGACTTTGAACTCGACGACACAAATATTTTCAGCGCGAGCCGGTTTACCGGCGTCGACAGGGTTGAAGGCGGCAGCCGGGTTTACTACGGATTGCGGGGGTCGATCCAGGGTTCGGAAACAGGTTATGCGTCGGCATTTATCGGGCAAAGTTACCGGTTCAGGTCGAACGCACTGTTCGCGGACAGTTCGGGGCTGGAGAAAAATTTTTCCGATCTGGTCGGGCGCGTGGAGTTGAGTCCACAGAAATATTTCCAGATGCTCTATCGGTTCAGACTGGACAATGACAACCTGAACCCCAGACGAAACGAAATCATCGCCAGCGCGGGGGTCCCGTTATTGAGACTGTCGACGAGCTATCTGTTCATTGAAGGCCAGGAAGGATCGGACGTCTTTCCCGACCGGGAGGAATTGTCCTTGACGGCAACGTCACAGATTACCGACCGCTGGTCGGTTCGCGCCAACACGCTCCGGGATGCGCAAACCGGAACGACCCGCAGCCATTCATTTGGGGCCACATACAGTGACGATTGTCTGGCATTTAACGCGAGCTTTTCCCGGTCCTTTACCCAGGACAGGGATATCAAGAGGACCGACACAATATTCTTCAGCATAACCCTGAAAACTCTTGGGTCGCTGGGCGCCGGAGGCACTCTCAAGGCGCCCCCGAAAGCCAGTGACCCGACGGCCGGTGAATAGCGCCAGGCGCCCCCTGGCGCTAAAATACAGTTGAAAATCCTCGGTGAGGCCCCACATTCAGTCCAATCATGATAATCGGAACCGTTCATGGACAATATCCTGCTGCTTGGCGCCGGCAAGATCGGCGGGGCAATCATTGAGCTGTTGGGGTCGTGCGGCGATTATCAGCTGACCGCCGGCGACCGTGACGACCAGTTGCTGGACGGGCTGCATCGTCACGACGTCCAGCGCGTCATCGTCGATATCACCGACGGCGCGGCGCTCCGCGGCGTGATGGAAGGCAAGGACGCCGTGATCAGCGCCCTGCCGTTTTACCTGAATGAAAAAGTGGCCACGGCGGCGTGCGAGCTGGGGCTGCATTATTTCGACCTGACCGAGGATGTGGAAACCACGCGCCATGTCCAGCGTATCGCCCAGGGCGCAAGCTCCGCCTTCATGCCGCAATGCGGCCTCGCCCCCGGTTTCATATCCATCGTCGCCCATGACCTGGCCCGGAAATTCGACAGCCTCGAAATCGTACGCATGCGGGTCGGCGCACTGCCGCAATTTCCCACCAATGCGCTGAACTACAATCTCACCTGGTCGACCGACGGGCTGATCAACGAATATTGCAACCCGTGCGAGGCGATCCATGAAGGCAAGCGGATCGACGTGCTCCCGCTGCAGGGCATCGAACAGTTTTCCCTCGACGGCGTGACCTATGAGGCGTTCAACACATCGGGCGGGCTCGGCACGCTGTGCGATACGCTGGACGGCCGGGTCGATGAACTGAACTACAAGACCGTGCGCTATCCGGGTCATTGCGACCAGATGAAGCTGCTGGTCAATGATCTCAAGCTGGGCGAACGGCGCGAACTGTTCAAGGATGTTCTGGAGACCGCGATTCCCATGACGCTGCAGGACGTGGTGCTGGTGTTCGCCACCGTGACCGGCCAGCGCGCTGGCAGACTGACCCAGGAATCATACGCCAACAAGATCTACAGCCAGGACATTTCAGGCATCACCTGGAGCGCAATCCAGATCACCACGGCCGCCGGGATCTGCGCCATGGTCGATCTCATGCGCGACGGCGCGCTGCCCACCACCGGGTTCCTGCGCCAGGAAGATGTCGCCCTCGACACTTTCCTGGCCAACCGGTTTGGCCGGTATTACGAATAGGGCGTTGACGCCCCGGGAGACCCCCATGAAACTGGACGCCATTTTCAAATCCCTTGATCTCGGGCCAGATGATCTGACCGGCGGGAATTTAGCCGTGCATTCACCCATCGATGGCGCGGAAATCGCCCGGGTCGACATGGATGATTCCGAAACCCTGGACGGCAAAATCGCCTGTGCGGTTTCCGCCTTTTCCCAATGGCGCAATATGCCCGCGCCGCGCCGGGGCGAGCTGATCCGCCTGCTGGGCGAGGAACTGCGCCGCGCCAAGGATCCGCTCGGCCGTCTGGTCGCGGTCGAATCCGGCAAGATCCTGCAGGAAGGACTCGGCGAGGTGCAGGAGATGATCGATATCTGCGACTTCGCCGTCGGGCTGTCGCGCCAGCTTTACGGCCTGACCATGGCGTCCGAACGCCCCGGCCACAAGATGATGGAAACCTGGCACCCGATCGGCCCCGTGGGCGTGATCAGCGCGTTCAATTTCCCGGTCGCGGTGTGGTCGTGGAATTTCGCGCTGGCCATCGTGTGCGGTGACCCGGTGCTGTGGAAGCCGTCGGAAAAGACGCCTTTGACGGCGCTGGCCTGCCGGAACATTTTCGCCCGCGCAGCGAAACAATTCGGAGACGTGCCCGATGGGCTGTCCCAGATCGTGATCGGCGGGCGCGATGTGGGCGCGGTGCTGGTCGCCGATCGTCGCCTGCCTTTGATCAGCGCCACGGGCTCAACCGGCATGGGGCGCGCAATCGGCCCGGTGGTGGCGGGTCGGCTGGGGCGATCGCTGCTGGAGCTGGGCGGCAATAACGCGATGATTGTCGCGCCCAGCGCGGATCTGGAACTGGCCGTGCGCGCGATACTTTTTTCGGCCGTCGGCACCGCCGGCCAGCGCTGCACCAGTCTGCGCCGCCTGATCGTGCATCGGGACATCCATGACGAACTGATGCCGCGCCTTGAACGCGCCTATCAATCGGTCGCCATCGGCAATCCGCTGGACGACGGTGTGCTGGTCGGGCCGTTGGTCGACCAGCGATCCTTTGACGCCATGCAGGATGCGCTTGTCCAGGCCGTGAAGGACGGCGGGACGGTTACCGGCGGCGCGCGCGTGCTTGCCGATATTTATCCCGACGCCTGGTATGTTCAGCCGGCGCTGGTGGACATGCCGGGACAGACCGACATCGTGTGCGCGGAAACCTTCGCGCCGATCCTCTATGCCATGATTTATGACGATCTGGACGACGCCATCGCGATGCATAATGATGTGCCCCAGGGGCTGTCGTCCTGCATCTTCACCAATGATCTGCGCGAGGCGGAACGGTTCCTGTCCGCCGCCGGGTCCGATTGCGGGATCGCCAATGTGAATATCGGACCGTCGGGCGCGGAAATCGGCGGCGCGTTCGGCGGCGAAAAAGACACCGGCGGCGGCCGCGAGTCCGGCTCGGACTCCTGGAAGGCCTATATGCGCCGCGCCACCAACACCATCAACTATTCCACCGAGCTTCCGCTCGCCCAGGGTATCGTCTTCGATATCGGGTAGAAGGGTTACGCCGGCGCTTCGGCGACCAGCCTGATGTTGGTCAGGCGGTTTTCCATCACGCTCTTCGCCCCGTTCGCCTGACGATCGGCATAATCGTCTCCCCGCACCATCCTCATGCCTTCGCCGGGGGGGAGCAGCGCTTCGCCGCGTGACACGTTCCCGCCGGCCGACTTGCGTCTTTGCGCTTCGTCGATCCAGTCGGTGATCCGGAAGCCGGCATTTTCGAGACCGGCGCGCAATTCGTCGGGCGTCGCCAGAAAGCTGTAGGACGCATCCCGCGCCCAGGATAACGGATAATAGGGGTCGCCCCCGGGTCCCTGCCCCATTTCGCTGAGCCCGAATTTTCCGCCCGGCTTCAGCACGCGGCGGACCTCCCCATAGAACCCCGCCCGGTCCTCGATATTCATGGTCACGTTCAAACACCAGACCACATCGAAGCTGGCGTCATCGAACGGCAGATCGACCGCGTTGGCGCATTTGAAATCAACTTGTCCGGCGAGCCCGCATGTTTCGGTCAGCATGGCGGCCACATCAACATATTCCGGGGTCAGGTCGATCCCCGTCACCCGGCAGCCAAACACGGCGGCGTAGTAACGCGCCGGCCCGCCGATGCCGCAGCCGATATCGAGCACAGCCATGTCGGGCCCGAGCGCGACAAGCTCGGCATGTTCCCTGGTATTGGCATAGCCACCGCCGTGAATATGATCGATCTCGGCCAGAATTTCCTGGGTCAGATTGTCCGTATCCACGCCGAACCTTTGCAGCCCGGCGATGATCCGGTCGCCAAGACCCGAACCCCCATAATCGCCGGTGATCGCATCGTCGATTTTTGTCATAAGCTGTCTCCGGTAGCTATTGTAACTGAATCCGCATTCCGCGCATTGTGGACAGCGCCAACGCAACTGGCAATGGCGTCACGGATCACCAACCGGAGGACTGACTAGAGGACTGGCCAGAGGACTGAAATGCGCAAATCCATCACTTATCTGCTGGCGGCGGCGGTCTTCTTGCTGGCCGCCGGTCCGCAACATGCGGTTTCGGCGCAGGGCGGCGTGGGAATTGTCCTGATGCATGTCAAGGGCGGCACGGCAAAACCGGCTTCGCCCGTGGGCCGGCTCGCCGATGCCCTGAACAGCGCCGGGTTCATGGTCCTGGCGCCCGACATGCCGTGGTCCCGGTCCCGCATCTGGGACAAGAGCTTCGACCGGGCGATGGCGGAAATCGATACATATGTGTCGGAATTGCGACTCAAGGGGGCGAAGAAGATCGTCGTCGGCGGTCACAGCCTGGGCGCGAACGCGGCCCTGGGGTATGGCGCGCGCCGCGACGGGCTGGCCGGCATCCTCGCCATCGCGCCGGGCCATACGCCGGACATCGGGAAGTTTCAGTCGCGCATGGGGCATGATTACCGGCGCGCCGCTGAAATGGTCGCAAACGGCAAGGGGGACAAGGCCGATGATTTCAGGGATTTAAAGAGCTATAGCTGAATCTTGGTGATGGAGAATGAAGGCGGCGTATCCTGGCGT
>CALGIA010000204.1 GCA_937916005.1 uncultured Rhodospirillaceae bacterium | reverse complement strand
AGCAAATCAAACACGCCGCCTGAAATCACCGTCACCAACTTTCGGGCATAGTTCCGTGCGATAGCGCCTTGATCAGTCGACGGCATCGTCAACTAGTTCACAACTTAAAGGAGCGCGACGAATCGTCAAGAGACTCGCTTCCGAGCAGCGGCTATACGGGCCGTGGTGGCAGGTCTTGCATTGTCACGTTTTTTAATCGTCACATCCCCCTCCCCCATGCATCGCGCGCCAACCGGTGCTATCATCCCTCAACCAAAAACCTACCCACCGCCTCAATCGGAGAGAAAACCATGTTTATTGCCATGAACCGCTTTCGGATCGTCAAGGGAAGGGAGGCTGAGTTTGAGCGGATCTGGGCGGAGCGGGACAGCCATCTTGCGGGGGTTCCCGGGTTCGAGGGGTTTGATCTGTTGCGCGGGCCCGAGGCCGAGGACCATACGCTGTATGCGTCCCATTCGGTGTGGAGCAGCCGGGAGCATTTCGCGGACTGGACCCAGTCCGACGCCTTCCGCAAGGCCCATGCCAATGCGGGAACCTCGAAAGACATTTATCTGGGGCCGCCCAGCTTCGAAGGTTTCGAGAAAATTCTCTGACGGATCGGATAGTTGGGCCGCCAGCCCTACACCGCCTCCCCCTACACAGCCTCCAGCGGCGCGTTCAGCACGGTGCCCTTGGTGATTGATGACGCCGCCCGCCGTGCGTTCCGCCAGCATGGGCGGGATCGGCCGCGCGCCGTCGGTCGACAGCCACAGGCGGAACAGATGGCGCTTGCGGTCCGGCTCATCGTAATCCTCGAACGCCGACCGGCCATGCAGCGTGACATGGTTATGGAGAAACTGGATATCGCCCTGCTGGAACCCGGTCTTCATATGGAGTTCGGCCAGCAGCGCATCCATCATATCCAGCGCCTCCAGCTGCAATTGGGTAAAGCGCGGCACTTGGTCGAAACGCTGGGCGGAGTCGATATATTGCCGCGCATAGCGGCAGCTGAAATAGCCCTGATGATAATTGAACACGGGCGTGACGTACCACGGGTCCCTGCCCTCGGGGATCTCGCCCCGCCGGTCCCAATATAGCGGCGCGGCCAGTTCCGCCACCAGATCGGGACGCCGTTCCAGCATCACGTTATGGACGGTCACCGTGCTGACGATGGAGCTGAGCCCGCCGGAGCGGGCCGTCTGCAGGCACATCAGCCCGACGATATCGCAGGAATCCGCATGGAAGCGCTGCATCACGCCGGTCCGGTAGCCCCGCTCGCGCGGGTCCTTGTTGTAATCCACATCGGTCAGCTTCTTCACATGGCCGAGAACATGCCCCTTGGCGTTCTGCGACAGGGCGCGCCCCAGATAGCGCCCGATGCCGAAGAACGCGGAAGCCGCCTGGGCCCGGCTATAGCGCGCCACCGGAAAGCCCCGGACCAGAACCAGTCCGGGACCGTCCAGCAGCATGTGCCGCACCTGGGCGAGCCGGCCGCCCAGCACGGGCAGGGCAAAATTTTCACGCGAGATATCCATGATATCCAGCCCCCGGGTCTCCACGCCACGGATGGCCCGGTCGAGATCGGCGATCTCGGAATCGGACAGATGAAGGATCCAGTCGCCGGAACGCTCCATCCGGTCCGCCGTCCAGCCGGACGGGTCGATCACCGCCCGGCCGGGACTCGCCGGCTCCCGCTCTATTATCTTTGCTGTCCCGCTCATCGTCCCGGCCCTTGCTGGTTTACGGGAACCAGTCTATCGCGCAGCCGGGCTCCCTGTCACACCCCTGAAATACACCGCGCCGGGGCGTCCTTTCAGGCGATCGCGCGGCCCGGTTTCCATCGCCCGGGATTTGTGCTGTAGTCAATAAAATCAGACCTGTCGGCCATATTCTAGCGTCATGAGGAAGCAATGAACCCGATCAAGTTGAGTATTGCGACGACCGATTACGATCATTTCCGTGATTTCCGCACCGGTGACGTGCGGGCCGAGGGGATCGACCACAGCTGGTCCATGCTGGGACATCATGAGGTGTTCGCGCGCTTTACGGCGAATCGGGAATGGGATGTGGCCGAACTGAGTTTCGCGAAGTTTTCGGCGCAGATCACCCGCGACGATTGCGACATCGTCGGGCTGCCGGTGGTCTGTTCCAGGCTGTTTCGATTCTCGTCGTTCTATGTAAACAAGAATGCCGGAATCAAAACGGTAAATGATCTGAAGGGCAAGCGCGTCGGGTCGCCCGAATGGGCGCACTCGGCGGCGGTGTATATGCGCGGCTGGATGCATAATGACTGCGACGTCAAGCTGTCGGATGTGCACTGGTATCAGGCCGGCGCCAATGCGCCGGGGCGGGTCGAGAAAGTGGAGCTGAGCCTGCCCGCGGATGTGGAGCTGACGCGGGTCGCCGACAAATCCCTGTCGGAGATGCTGGCGTCGGGCGAGATCGATTGCGCCATTATCGCGCGGCCGCCGACCTGCTTCCTCGAAGGGCATCCGGATGTGGTTCGGCTGTTCCCCGACTATCTCAAAATGGAGGAGGAATATTTCGAGCGCACGAAGGTCTGGCCCATCATGCATATCATCGCGATGAAAAAACACATCCTGGATGAGAACCCGTGGGTGGCGCGCAATCTCTACAACGCGTTCTATGAATCAAAGCGGCGCAGTGTCGAGCGGATGCTCGATCCGGCGGTGTCCCGGTACCCGTTGGCCTGGGTGCCGACCTATGGGCGCAAGATGTGCGACATGTTCGGCGGCGACCCCTTTCCCTTCGGCATCGATGAAAACCGCGCCACCTGGGAACAGATGCTGCTCTATACTCACCAGCAGGGCATCGCCCACAAGCATGTGACGCCGGAGGATATCTTTCCGAAAGGCATCATGACCAAAGTCGTGGTGTAACGGCGGCACGGCAAGAGACATACGGGGAGAGACAGGATGACATCCGGCATGAGCGCGGAACTGAAGACCGATCTGGACGAGCTGGCGGCCGCCTGCCGGGTTCTGGAGATGGAGGGGCATGGCGACAGGATCTGGGGCCACATGGCGTTGCGCGACCCGGACGGGCGGGGCTTCTGGATGAAGCGCGCCGGCGTGGCCCTGGGCGAGATCCATGATTCCCGCGACTTCGTGCTACTGGATTTCAACGGCAGAAAACAGGCCGGCGACGGGAAATCCCATAGCGAATGGCCGATCCATTCGGAAATCATGAAGAAGCGCCCTGACGTCATCGCGTCGTCCCATACCCACCCGTTTTATGCCTGCGTCTACTCGGCCTGCGAGGAGCCGCTTCCGACCGTGGTCGCCCGGTCCGGCATTCAGCCCTATCTGCCGCCGCGCTACACCGACACGTCGGAATTGATCCGGAAGCCCGAACAGGGCCGCGCCATGGCCGAGGCGCTGGGCGACGGCACGGCGGTTCTGCTGCGCAACCACGGCATCGTGACCTGCGGCACGACCATTCCCGAACCGGTGCTGGTCGGCATCGCACTGGAAAAAATGTGCCGCGAGGCGCTGGTGGTCGGCGGCAGCGGTTTCAAATGGTCGTGGCCGAGCCCGGAGGAAATGGCGGCCAAGCGGAAGGGCGGCATCGGCATCATCAAATATGACTCGCTGTGGGCCTATTACCGCCGCAAGCTGGCCCGCGCCGAAGCCCTGGGCGAGCCCCTGATCGGCACGCAACCGGTCTCCATGGACTCTCTCTGAAGGCGGCATTCGCAGCCGCAACGGCGGGCGGGAATGTTCGTTCAACCATGATCACATGGGACGACGATCATATGTTTGCCGTCGGATAGTCCGCCCGGTAAAGTGGATATCTGTTTTTATAGAGGATATTCGCCTTGAACACGCCGAAACGCCGATTGAGCGACAAGATTATAGATGCATTCGATCATGCGTGTTCGTCGGAGGATCTGGAGGTCGCCGAGGGGCTGTATCATTTGCTCGAACTGGTGTTGACCCGCCACGGCGGCAAGGGCAGCTCCGACAACCGGGAAAACGTCGCCTTTATCATGGAAGCCGCCGACAAGCTGCGCGCGATCCGCGACGCCCAGGGCGGCAATTAGGGACGAGGAGCCGGTTTCGGTTTCGGGTAGTGCCGTGCCGAGGCCAGGTCCCGGGCGCGCTTAAGCTCATCTTCGGACATTTGGGCGGCGAGCGCATCGCGTGATTTGGCCGCGCCTTCCTCACCGTTCATTGCCGCTGCATCAAGCCAGAACCAACCCCGGGCCAAATCCTTTTCGATGCCGGTCTTTCCGTTGGCGAACAGCGCGCCGAGATTGAACTGGGCGGATGACAGCCCAGCCTCGGCGGCCTGGAGGTACCATTTCACGGCCTCGTTCACCGCCTGGGCCGCATCGCCTTGTGCGCCAAGACCGTTCTCCAGCAGGAAGCCCAGATTGAACGCCGCCTCGGCCACGCCCTGGTTTGCCGCCTTTCGGTACCAGATTTCGGCTTTCCTGAAATCGACCGGAATGCCCAGGCCAAAATGGTGATAGGTCGCCAGGCGGTACTGGGCCAGGGCATGGCCCTGTTCGGCCGCCTTACGGAACCATCGCACGGCCTGGACATGGCTGGCCTCGACATTGGTTCCCGTCTCGTGCATCAGGCCGAGATAAAACTGGGCTGGCGCGGAGCCCGCCCTGGCCGAACGTTCATACCAGCGCATGGCATCGCCGTAGGTCCCCGGCGTTTCAACCTGAGCCCACAAAGCCGTCGTTATCCCGAGCACCAGGCCCAGGGCGATAAGAAAATTACGCATCACTACCGATCGCGCCATTTCGGACCGGGCGGAGTCTATCCCGGGTCGGTCGAATCGTCACGAATAGCCAGATTTGCTCTAGTTCGGTGACGGACCGGTATAGCCGACAAGACGGGTACCCTGATTATCCAGCGGCCATGCGTAGCACTCCGGCGTTCCGATCGTGCGATAGCAATATGTCGGCCTCACCGCCTGGGCGCGCGGTTTCAACCACCCGGACTCAACGACCTTGGCCTCGCTCCATTGAAATTTTTGGGGGTAATCGACACACCCACCCAGGGCGACCGTTACGACAGCCGCTATCGCGGCCAGATAGGATGTTTTCATCATGGCGTCTTGCCTTCAAATTCGCGCGGCTTCCTGCCGCTCTGGATTCTGTCAGATTGAACGCCAATTAAGAAAATTCGACTAAATTTATTGATTACCGGGCGTTAACCCTGGAGCGGGCCGATGCGCGCCAATCCAAAACCCACTATCGGTTCACGTCCACGACGATTCTTCCCCGGATTTCGCCCTTCAGAATTTTGGGGCCCAATTCGGGCAGCGCGGCGAGCGGAACGATTTCCGTCAGGGACTCCAGATTTTCCCGCGGCACTTCGCGCGCCAATCGCGCCCAGGCTTCCATGCGCCGGTCGGCCGGACACATCACCGAATCGATTCCCAGCAAATTCACGCCGCGCAGCAGGAACGGAATGTTCGTGGAGTCCAGCTTGGACCCACCGGCCAGACCGCATGCCGCCACCGAGCCGCCATATTTGAGCTGGGCGATGATCGATGAAAGGGTCGCACCGCCGACCGCATCCACCGCGCCGGCCCATCTTTCCTTGAGCATGGGACGATCCGGGACCGTAGCCAGTTCCGCCCTGTCGATGATCTCGGACGCACCAAGCGCGCGCAGATGATCGCTGTGTTCGGGCCGCCCGGTGGACGCTGCAACGTCATAGCCAAGCTTGGCGAGGATCGAGACGGCGACGCCGCCGACCCCGCCATTGGCGCCGGTCACCAGAACCTGGCCCTGATCCGGCGTCAGTCCGGCATGTTCCAGAGCCATCACCGCAAGCATGGCGGTGAAGCCCGCCGTGCCGAGCGCCATGGCATGTTGCGCCGTCAAACCAGCCGGCAAGGGCGTCAGCCATTGGGACTGCACCCGGGCCTTTTGCGCATATCCGCCCCAGTGAATTTCGCCCACGCGCCAGCCCGTCAGGACAACCGGATCGCCCACCGAATAATCCGGCGAGTCCGAGGATGACACAACGCCCGCGAAATCGATGCCGGGGACATGAGGATAATCCCGCACCAACCGGCCGATTCCGCCAAGCACCATCCCGTCCTTGTAGTTCAGGGTGGAATAGGCGATATCGACCGTTACGTCGCCGTCGGGCAAGGCGGCCTCATCAAGGCGCTTTATGGAGGCGGTCACCTTATCATCGGTCTGATCGAGGACGAGAGCGTTGAATGTGCCTTCACCGGTCATGGGGGTCACCTTGTCCGTAAAATTTCAATACCGCGCCGGGTCCAGCGCATCAAAGGCATCGCCGTCGCATATCTGGCCCAGAATATGCCGATCATGCCACAGGGCATAGAACAACAGCATCCAGGATGCAAAGGCGGCGCGTTTCCCGGTCGACCGGAACACGCTTTCAACCGCCGACGGGTTGCAGAGTTCCACAATGCCAGGCTGGGCGGCGACCAGGCCGCCGATCCGGGCGCCCTCGACGGAAATCCATTCGCCGACCGGAACCGTGAACCCCCGCTTGCGGGTAAACGGTTTCGCCACGGGGAGCGTTTCAGCCAGCCAGTTCCGCAGCAGCCACTTGCCTGTGCGGCCCCTGACCTTGAGACGGTCCGGCAGGCGGTAGGCGAATTCGGCGACCCTTGGATCAAGCAGGGGCGTGCGGCCCTCCACCCCATGGGCCATCAGACAGCGGTCGAGCTTGATGAGCAGATCATTGGGCAGCCAGTCGGCGCAATCCACCGCCTGGGCGACCTGAAGCCGTGTACGCCCGCCGCGCGCCTCGATGCCCTCCCGGGCCGCCGTGCCGTCGCGCCAATTGGAATATTCAGCACGCAGAAGTCCGGCGCCCTGCATGGCGCCGCGCCAACGCATGGCCCGTCCACCGCACCACCAGGGACGCATCACGCTGCGATACCGCCCATAGCCCGCGAAAAGCTCGTCCCCGCCTTCCCCCGACAGGATCACCTTGACGTCCTGGGCCGCCCGGCCGGCGAGTTTGAAGGTAGGCAGGACGGCGTAATCCGCCGCCGGGTCATCCATGATCGCCGCGATGCGCGGCAGGGATTGCCAGAAATCCTCTTTTGAAAACTCGACCTCGACATGCTCGGCGCCCAATGACTGCGCCACCACGCGGGCATGTGCGCGCTCATCAGGCACGGCGGCGCCGGCGAATCCGATCGTATAGGCCAGCACGGGCCGGTCATTCAACCTGGCCATCAGGGCCAGCAGGGCCGACGAATCAATCCCGCCCGACAGGAACATTCCGTAGGACACATCGGCCCGCTGATGAACCATCACGCTGTCGGTCAGGATCGCATCCAGCCGATCCATGGCCTCCGCGTCGGACCAGTTTTCCGGGGGGTCATCGGGCAGCGCCTGGTCGCGCCGCCGGTCAACGATGCGCCCGCCGGCGACGACCAGCGTTTCACCCGGCAGCACGCGAAAGATGCCCTCGAACGCGGTCTCTCGACCGGTGACATATTGTATCTGCAGCAATTCCTCGATCGCCCCGGCGCGGATCTTCGGCGTCACCAACCCCGCCTTGATCAACGCCCCCGGTTCGGACGCGAACACAAAGCCCAGTTGGGTTTCCGAATAGTAAAGCGGCTTGATGCCGAACGGATCGCGCGCCAGCACCAGGCGGCCGGCGTGCGGATCATGAATGGCGATCGCATACATGCCGCGCAGCGACCGGGTGAAATCGAGCCCGTCCCGGCGATACAGCACCAGGGGCGGCTCGCAATCGGATGCGGTCGAAAAAGCATTCGCGCCCAATTCGGCCCGCAATTCCACATAATTGTAGATTTCGCCATTGGCCACCAGCGCGCCGCCGCCCGGCTCATACAAAGGCTGATCGCCGGTTTCCAGATC
>CALGIA010000203.1 GCA_937916005.1 uncultured Rhodospirillaceae bacterium | reverse complement strand
TGTTTGCGTGGTCCATAAATTCGTCCTTTTTCGGACAATCTCATTTCATTTTGTCGTTGCCTTTGCATTCGATGGCAAAATGCTACACCACAATCCTTGCCATGGAAAGCGCTCGCATTCCCGCTGAATTCCCAGGCTTTTGCTAAACAAGCTTTTCATAATAGGACAAATCGAGATATTTGCCGGGGTCGGTCAGCTGCATTTTCGGCTCCGCATATTGACTGCGCAGCGCCAGCACCGTTTCGATCCCCGCCATGTCGAGCCCGGCCCTGGGCGTGAAGCCGGTACGGGGCGACATCAGCTTGTCGACCGCGGTCGCCGCGGCCGCATCGCCGATGTTCGGCAGGTTTCGGGCCATGATTTCCACCGATTCATCCCGATTGGCCGGGTCAAGAAACCAGTCGAGAATTTTCAGATGGGCGGTCATGAAAGCCAGCAACCGGTCCTCGTTTTCCCGCGCCCAGCCGCGCCGTACCGCGAAAACCCCGGCCTGGTAATGATCGAGAACATCGATGCTTGAGTCCAACTGCCGGTACCCCGCATCAATGGCGAATTTTGCATGTGGGTCACTCAGCAGCGCACCCGCATGTTCGCCCGCCTTCATGGAGTCCCAGCGTTTGTCGGTGCCGCCGACCGACGCCAGTGAATAATCGTCCGGCGTCAGCCCGGCATTTTCCAGCATGCGGTACAGGATGAAGGCGAAACCGGTCGACAGCGCGTCGACCGCGATCGATCTGCCCTTGAGGTCGTCATAGGATTTGATTTCGCCGGCGACAATAAAGGGCAGTTCACTCTGCGCGCCGCCCATGATCACGGCGAAATCCGGCGCGCCGTCCAGCTCCGCCGGTCCCTGACCTTCCGTATAGGCGACGATATTGTCGATTGCCGTCGAGGCGATGTCGTACTTGCCGGCGTGGAAATTGGTCATCTGATAGACCGAGTTGGGGGTGCCGGTGATGTTCACCTCGATCCCGGCATCCTGGTAAAAGCCTTTTTCGTCGCCGATAAAGTGAACGATGCCTCCCGTGCCCCGAAAGGTGATGACTTCAAGCGGCGCCGCCATATCCATGCTCCCCGATTTTGTTTCAGGCTAAAATCTTATGCGGAGTTCTTTCCGCTTGGCAATAGACGGCTATTTACGTGTAGATACACTTTTATTCGGTGGCGGTGCGCTTCGATTCTGCCAGTTTGAGATGCCCGTCCCGGGTCTGGGGCAGTCTCCGGCCCAGAATTTGCGACGCCACGATGGTGCGGAGAATTTGCGCCGTGCCGCCGGCGATGGCGAACATGCGGCCATCGCGCACCATGCGCTCCAGCGGGCGCGATTGGGAATAACCGGCCGCGCCGAACATCTGCAGCGCGTCGTTGGTCACCTTGATCGCCATGTCCGCGGCCAGAACTTTTGCCTGGGCCGCCATCAACATGTCGGGAAAGCCGCTGTCGCCGGTTTCAGCACTTGCCGCAGCGCGCCACAGCATGATGCGCGCGGCCTCGATCTGGATCGACATGTCGGCAAGTATCCATTGCAGGCCCTGGAATTCGGCAATCGGGCGGCCGAACTGTTCCCGTTCCCCCACATAGGCCAGCGCATGGCGATAGGCGCCCTCGGCCACGCCCAGCGCGACCGTGCCCGCGCCGACCCGTTGGCTGTTATAGGCGTTCATCAGATCGGCGAATCCCTTGGCGAGGCCGCGCGGCGGGGACACCAGCGCCGATGCGGGCACACTCATGTCGCGGCAGATGATTTGCGCTTCGGGAATGCCGCGCAGACCCATGGTGCGCTCGCGCTCGCCGATGATCAGCCCCGGCGTTTCGTCCCGCACCGCGATAAACCCGCCGATCCCCTGTTCCGCGCCGGCCTCATCGAACACCCGGGCGAAGATCAGATGGAGCCGCGATACGCCGCCGCCGGTAATCCAGTGTTTCAGGCCGTTCAGCACGTAACCATTGCCGCGCCGGTCGGCCCGCATGGTCATTTCACCGGCCGCCGAGCCGGCGTCCGGCTCGGTGATGCAGATCGCCGGCTTGTCGCCGCCCAATACGCCGCCGGCCCATTGGCGTTTTTGAGCGTCGTCGCCATAAGTCATCACCGCCGAGATCGCTCCCATATTGGATTCGACCACGATCCGTCCGGTGACCGCGCAATGCTTGGCCATTTCCTCGATCACCAGCACGGCGTCGAAATAACTCAGGCCCTGGCCGCCAAATTCCCTGGGGATCGTCATGCCCATGAAACCCTGTTCGTTCAAAAGCTTGACCGTGTCCCACGGATAGTCGCGGGACTCGTCGATTTCCGCGGCGCGCGCCGCCACATGTCCTTCGGCGAGGTCGCGCGCCCGCGCCCGAAGTCGTTTTTGCGCATCGCTCAATTCGAACAGCATCGCCGGTGTTTCCCTCAATGGCTTCCACGCAAGCTTAGAGCGTTTTCCGACCAAATAGAAACATTTGACCGGGATTATTCCGCCCCGTGGTTAGGCGCGCTTCGCATGGCGATG
>CALGIA010000202.1 GCA_937916005.1 uncultured Rhodospirillaceae bacterium | reverse complement strand
GGCGTCAGCAGGCGGATGATCGCCAATGCGGCAACACTTAGCAGCCGCTTGACCGGGTTTGGATGGGCCAGGCGCAAATCCAGGGGCGCGACGAAGTCCTTGTCCTCGACGGCCAGCCCCGCCTTTTTCAGATGCTGCTCAAACAACCAGCCGGGCAGCACGGTCTGGTGCCCGGTTTCCCAATATTGATGAATGTTCCAGGAAATGAAGCTGGTGTCCCGCAGGAACTTCCATGTGCTCATATACAGATGCAGATTGGGGAACGACAACCAGAGCCGCGTTTCGGGCGTCATCAGCTTTGTGACCTGCCGTAAAAAATGGTGCGGATTTTCCAGATGCTCCAGCAGTTCGATGGCGACGATCAGATCATAGCTCCTGTCGCCCAACCGGTCGGCGAAGTCCTCGTTCAAATCCATGGCCTGAGCTTCGGCGTCGGCCTGATAACCGTCCAGGGTCAGATCAACGGCGCGGACGTCAAAACCATCATCCGACAAACGCCGGGTTAGCGCGCCGGACCCGCAGCCGAGTTCCAGAACCCGTTTGCCCGCCGTCGTCGACGAGGTCCGGATCTTGTCCGAAACCGATTCATGAAGACCGGGCGCGGCATGCACGGGGATGCCTTTATAGGTCCGCCCGGACGACGCACGATGGGTCTGCGTCGGGATGGAATCGTTCATGTAAAGCTCGAATTCATACTTGCGAATGGGTGCCGACTATACCGCCAACCCGGAACCAACAACACAGCCAAGTGGTTTGAAAATTTGTCCTGCAATATCGCACTGCCAATCAAAGTGCGCGTGGTGGTCTACTCTAATCGTTTATCTCGCCAGGACGGGAAGGTTAATCGTTGCCTCGCTCAATCAGTTAGCGGTATCAATGCCGTGGTGCCAATCCTCCATCTTTTGCCGAAAGAGACATCCTGCATCACCAGATAGATGCTCATCCGGCCGGGTAGAGATCACTTTAAATTGGAATATTCCGCATGTCCCCAAAACAAGCGATCCTGCAAGCGGTTGAGCATCCGCTCCTGGGAGCTGCGATCAGACCGCTGGGACGCCTGACCTACCGACGACCGCACTTATTTGGGCTGATAAACCCGTTCCATATCCCTGCTTTTGTTGCAGAGCTGGATTCAAATCAGTTCATTACCTATCCAAATTCCTATTTGGATTGCAGTACCGGTCTTCGCGGCGCCGTTAAATTTTCACCGCATTTGTTCGAACCCGAGATCAGCTACCTCATCGGCAAGCTTATCCGGAAGGAACACATCGTGTTGGATGTCGGCGCAAATGTCGGCTTTCACACCATCGCATCGGCGCGCGCCGCCACAGATGGCCACGTCTATGCATTCGAGCCGGTCGCAGAAATGGCGGAACGGCTATCTGAGAACTGTGCTCTGAATAGCATCGACAACGTGACGGTTGTCCCTTGTGCATTGGGCGCAAAAAAAGAAACCCTGCCGATGGCGGTCAACATTGCCGGCGTGGGGATGGAGGGCACAAGCTCACTCGCGAACAGCGTTCACGTTTCTCATCGGCCGGATCAATACGTAAACCGTGATGTACCGGTTAGGCGCCTGGATGAATTGATCGATGAACTGGGCGTTGAGGGCCGTATCGGATTTGTTAAAATCGATACGGAAGGATTTGAAACACAGGTGATCGAAGGCGGACTAAATACGCTGAGAAAACATCGGCCGGCAATGATAGTGGAAGCCCACAGCCGCCGGCTTGAAGAAGCGGGAAAGGGCTTCGAATGGTATCTGGATACATTTCCGGATTACCATATCTTCATCATCTTTGGAGTCAGTCGAACGAACCCTTATCTGCGTTTAGCGCCCCTTACGCCGGGCCAGCCTGAAATCGCGGTAAATCTCCTGCTTGTGCCAAGACTGGCGCCGCATGAATTCAGTTGATCGCGGAACCTGCCTAACTTCAGCGCATACGGATTCTTCGATATCAATTTTGCCCAATTGCTCAACGCAGGCTAGCTCAGGCACGTATGCGACGGTAGCAGGCTCGGTAAGCAGCATCTGGGAAATCACTGAAATTCATTGACGTTCAGGCCATGAACGATGTATGTTCGCGGCGTGAACGCACTAGCCGATTTGGCGCGCGCGTTCGGGGAATTGGTTGGGCATCGAATGAACGATATTCGGCAGAGTTCGGCGGATTCGGATGATGAAGCCGTGATTACGCTTGGGCTGCTCAACGCGGTCGAGGAAAACAGCGCCCTGACCCAAAGGTCGGTGGCTGGCGATCTCGGGATCGCGCTGGGCTTGGCGAATGCCTATCTCAAACGCTGCGTGCGCAAGGGGCTGATCAAGGTGTCCATGGCGCCGGCCAACCGCTATGCCTATTACCTGACGCCCAAGGGCTTCGCCGAGAAAAGTCGGTTGACCGCGCGCTATCTTTCGATTTCGTTCAATTTCTTCCGCGCCGCTCGCGAACAATGCTCGGCCACGTTCCAGGAATGCGCCGATCGGGGCTGGCGCCGGGTCTTGCTAGCCGGCGTCGGGGACATGAGCGAGATTGCGACTTTATGCGCCGACGATCTTGGGCTAGAGCTGGTCGGAATTTTCGATCCGGACGCCGAGGTCGGCGAGATCGCGGGGCTGACCGTGTTCGCGCACATGGAAGACGCCGGGCAATTCGACGCCGTGGTGATCACCGATCTGCGTGAACCCCAAAGAATCTTCAACCGGCTGACAAAGATTGTAGCGCCGGAACGGGTGCTGGCGCCCCGCATGCTCAATGTTTCGCGTACCCGCCCAAAGCTGGTTCGATAGGGCGGCGGGACAGATCATGCGACGATGGTATGTGATTAACACGCACGCGCGATCCGAACACAAGGCCGCCTGGCACCTGGCCAATCAGGGGTTCCGGGCCTATCTGCCGCAATACATGAAGCGCCGCCGTCATGCGCGGCGCATCGACATGGTCAAGGCGCCCTTGTTCCCGCGCTACTTGTTTGTCGAGCTCGATTTGGAGCAAGACCAGTGGCGAGCGATATCTTCCACCCTCGGCGTCAGCCATATGATAAGCGGCGGCGAGATTCCGCTGGCGGTTCCCGACGGGGCGATCGACGACATCCGCGCCCGCGAGGACGAAACCGGCAACGTGCCGATTGCCCGCGAGGCGAATTTCCGCAAAGGCGACAAGCTGCAGATCATGGACGGCGCGCTGATCGATCATGTCGGTCTTTTTGAATCCCCATCCGACCAGGACCGCGTGGTCCTGCTGCTGAATTTACTGGGGCGGCAAGTGCGTGTGCGCGTGCCGGTGGAGTCGGTCACGGCCTACGCCTGACCGGCGCGAAACGACAATGACGACGCGGCCCGGGTGGATGATTTCACCCGAACTGCGGTAGCGTGCCCAAATTCATCAAATTCATATGCAAATCATTTCAACGCCATGATCAGCGATACGATTACAGGTACCGACGAATTCAATGCGCTGCATGCGCGGATTCTGAAGCGGAACCGGTCGATGTTTGCCGACGATTTGGCGGACAACGCGCACCGTCTGCGTGACGCAATCGGTGGCGCGCGGGTTCTCGTGATCGGCGCGGCGGGGTCCACCGGGTCCGCTTTCGTCCGTCAACTCATTCCCTATCAACCGGCGGCGCTTGACCTGATCGACATCAACGAAAACAGCCTGGTCGAGCTGGTGCGCGACCTGCGGTCATCGGGTACGGAATTGCGGGCCGAATTCCGGACCGCCTCAATTGATTTCGGGAGCGAGGAATTCCGCCACTTTGCCGATGCATCCGGCCCCTATGACACTGTCGCCAATTTTTCCGCGCTGAAACATGTCCGCGCCGAGCGCGACCCCTATAGCCTGATGCGCATGATCGACGTCAATGTTCGCGCGCTGCATGACTGCCTCAACCACATTGGCCCGGAAACGAGCGTGTTTTCCGTCTCGACCGATAAATCGGTCCGATCTGAGAATCTAATGGGAGCAACCAAGGCGTTGATGGAAAATGTCCTGTTCTGCCGCGACGCGCCGCGTACCAGCACCGCGCGTTTCGCCAATGTTGCTTTTTCCGCCGGAAGTCTGCTGGAAGGGTTCGGCAACCGGCTCGCCAAGGGTCAGCCCATTTCCGCACCGAGCGATGTGCGGCGTTACATGATGTCCCAATCGGAAGCCGGACAGCTTTGTCTGCTGGCCGCGTTTCTGGCCGGCCATCGTGACATCTATTATCCGCGCCTGACCCCCGAAACCGACCTGGTGAGCTTCGCCGATATCGCGGAGACCTTTCTGGAAGAGCATGGTTATAAATCGATCCGTTGTGCGTCGGAAGAGGAGGCTAAATCACGTATCGGCACGGAACCGGGAGCTTGGCCGTGCTATTTTTCCGCCAGCGACACAACCGGTGAAAAGTCGGTCGAGGAATTCACCCGGGACGCGGAAACGCCGGACGCGGGAACCTATCGTGAGATTTCAATTCTGCACGCCCCGCCGGCCAGCCGCGATGCGCTGGAAACATTCCTGGCCGAGATCGCCGAGATTCGGCACGGTCAACATTGGGAAAAAGCGGAAATCACGGCAGCGTTGCACCGCGCCGTGCCCGATCTACGGCATGAAGAGCTGGGCCGGTCCCTGGATGCAAAGATGTGACCGTCGAAACCCAATCCCAACCAATGATCCCACTTGCCGTGCCCGACCTTTCGGGCAATGAAGCGCGCTATCTGCAAGACTGCATTGCATCGACCTATGTGTCTTCTATCGGGCCTTTCGTGGACCGGTTCGAATCCATGATCAGCGAAGCGGCCGGAACCGGGGCGGCGGTGGCGACATCGTCGGGGACGGCGGGGCTGCATGTCGCACTGGTGGCGGTCGGCGTACAGCACAATGATTTGGTGATCCTGCCATCTTTCACTTTTATCGCCAGCGCCAATGCGATCGCCCAGTGCGGGGCCGAGCCATGGCTGTTCGATGTGACGGCGGAAAGCTGGACCCTGGATCCGGACCTTTTGCGCGCGCGGCTGGAAACGGAAACCCGCGCCGAGGGCGCAGGGGGCATTGGGCGCATCCATATCCCTTCCGGCAAGCGCGTCGCCGCGATTATGCCGGTTCACACGCTGGGGCTGCCGGCCGATATGGACGCCATCGCCGATATCGCGCGCGGCTTCGGAATTCCCACCGTCGCCGATGCGGCCCCGGCCATCGGCGCGACCTATAAAGGCCGGCCGGTCGGGCAGTGCGGCGCCAATCTCTCGGTGTTTTCATTCAACGGCAACAAGACCGTGACCAGCGGCGGCGGCGGCGCGGTGATCGGCGATGATGGCGAAGCCCTGGCGCTTGTGCGCCATTTGTCCAGCACGGCGAGAACCGGCGCGGGTTACGACCATGACCGCGCCGGGTTCAATTACCGCATGACCAATTTACAGGCCGCCGTGGGATGCGCCCAGATGGAGCGGCTCGATGATCTGGTGGCGGCGAAGCGGCGTATCCGGCGGGTCTATGAAGATGCATTTGCCCATTTAAGCGAGGTGGAAAACTTCCCATCCCCGGACTGGGCGGAAAGTGCATGCTGGTTTTCCGGCGTCACATGGCATTCGGACGCGGACGCGCTGCGGGCAAAGCTGCGCGAAGCAGGCGTCGATGCAAAACCATTTTGGAAGCCGGTGCATTTGCAAAAGCCCTATGCCGGGTCGCCCCGAACCGAACTGGATGTGACCGAGGACATCTGGCGGCGGATTGTGATCCTGCCATGCTCATCCAATTTGACGGATGGAGAGCTGGCCCGCGTAATCGACTGTGTCGCGGGTTGAAACCGGATTAATGCACATGGGCCCCAAGCACATCGTTATTGTGAAGCCGCTGGTGTTCGACGCCAATGATTACGAACGGTTTGATATCGAATACATGCTGAGACGCGGGCTGAGAGTCACGATTGTCGATGTCGCCGACATCGTCATTCCGGAGAGCCCGCGACACCGCGAAGCCTATGCCGATTGGCCTGAAATCAATTTTGAAATCGTGGCCCGGCGCGCCGAACTGCCGCGGGTATTTGGCTCGCTTACCGATGCCGATTTAGTTGTAAATTTCGTTTCCGACCGGCACGTCAGCGCACGAAACCTGTTCGTGCTGCGTGCGATGGGTCGAATGAAGGCGCCGTTGCTAATACTCTCGGCCAATGCCCATCCAGGTTTCGTCGAGAGCGAGAGGCCGCGGCCGACAATCGCCGACCGAATCCGGGACTTGCCGACAAGGATCTCGCGCGCCAACGTCCTAAACAGTCTGTTGGCACGCATTCCGCGCCAGGCCCTTGGCGTTCCGGCTGCGGACTTCGTCGTTTATGGCGGCCGGCGAAGCATAATGAACAGCGCGTTGATCGGCCCTTCGACCAAATCGATCCACGCCCACAGCATGGATCTCGACCGCATCATACGCCTCCGCAAGACCATGACGCGCGAAAGCGAAACGAGCGCCAATGTATTCATCGATCAAGGCGTGATTGGACATCGGGAGTATTTGGACCCGGCGATGCGGGGCAATTTCAATGGCGCACAATATTTTCAATCTCTCCGCACTCTGTTCGGCCGGATTGAGGCGGAGACCGGCCTGCGGGTCGTCATTGCAGCCCATCCCAACAGCACGCTGTCATATGACCAGGGCGAATTCGGGGAGCGGGAGATCGTGCGAGGACGATCCATCGATCTTATCGCCGCGTCGCAGATGGTGATCACGCACAATTCAGTGCTGGTTGGCGCCGCGGTTGCGCTGGACAAGCCCATTCTGATGATATCTTCGCGGGAGGACATGTACCGGCGCGGCGCCGAGAGCGCAGGGTATCATTTTGGTCTTGCCCATGCGCTGAACAAGGAAATTCGCTTCCTCGACGATCTCGACAGTCTTGATATCGAAGCGGCCACCCGGATCGACCTGGGCGCCTATCGCCAGTATGTCATCGACTACATGAAGCTTGATGACTCGCCCGATCTTCCTTTTTGGCAGATTGTTTTCGATAGCATGGACACGAGAATGTCGGTCGAACACGTGAGGTCTCATCCAACCGTGGCCGCCGACTCGGCGAATCTCAATGGTTAGAACATTAAACCATGGACAATGACGCTGTTAAGTCCTCCAAATTACGGAGAAGGCGTGTCGCGTAGGATCTGCATCGTCTCCGGCTCGCGCGCTGATTATGGATATCTGCGCCGGCTCGCCCGCGCAATCGCCGATGCCCCGGAGCTGACGCTTCAGTGGCTGGCAACGGGCACGCATTTCACCGAAGAATTCGGGTCGACATATCGTGAGATCGAGGCCGATGGTTTTACCATAGATGAAAAACTGCCGATGGATCTGGCCGACGACACCGTCGGCGCGGTGGCGCGCGCGACCGGTGAAATCATGGTCCGGATGGCCGATGCGCTCGAACGCCTGAAACCGGATATCCTGGTTGTGCTGGGTGATCGATATGAAACATTGGCCGCCGCGGGCGCGGCCCTATTGCTGCGCATACCCATCGCCCACATTCACGGAGGCGAGATCACCGAGGGCGCGTTTGACGACGCCATCCGCCATGCCATTACAAAAATGTCTCACCTTCACTTCGTGGCCGCCGAGCCATACCGGAAGCGCGTGATCCAAATGGGCGAGGAACCGGCGCGGGTGTTCACGGTCGGCGCGCCGAGTCTGGACAATCTCACCAATCTTCAGCGTCTGACCATTGCCGGGCTGGAGGCGCGGGTGGAGCATGATCTGGGCGAAGGATTCTTTCTGATCACCTATCATCCGAAAACGCTTGGCACTGGTGATGGGGCGGCCCCGGTACGGGCGCTGCTCACTGCCCTGGAAGCCTGGCCGGAGCGACGCCTGCTGATCACCGGCGTCAACGCGGACCCCGGCCGCGACGCCGTGGCCGACGCGTTCGCGGATTACGCAGCGGAGCACCGGGAACGGGTCGCGATGTGCGCATCACTGGGCGGGACAGCCTATTTTAGCGCCCTTGCGCTGTGCGGCGCAGTCGTTGGCAATTCGTCGAGCGGCCTGATCGAGGCGCCCGCAGTCGGCGCGGCGACAATCAATATCGGCGATCGCCAAAAGGGACGTCTGCGGGCGGGATCGGTGATCGATTGTTGCGACGGCATCGACGATATCCGCGCGGCCGTCTCGCGAGCGCTCGATCCCGGATTTCTCGGTGCATGTGCGGACCAGGAACCGCCCTACGGACGGGGTGGCGCCTCGGCCCGGATCAAGCAAAAGCTCCAATCGGCCGATCTCGATGGGTTGCGCACCAAGCGGTTTTACGACTTGCCGACGGATGGGGCGCAGTCGCATGGCTGAACGGGCCGGCGGCCACGTGTTCGTCATCGCCGAGGCGGGCGTCAACCACGACGGCGACGCCGAGCGCGCCCTGACCATGGTCGACGCCGCATCCGACGCCGGGGCCGATGCCGTAAAGTTCCAAACCTTCCGGGCCGAGAATTTGGTGACGGCCGCCGCGCCAAAGGCGCCGTACCAGACGCGCGGCGCGGGCGATACCCAGCTCGAGATGCTACGGGCGTTAGAGCTCGGCACGGACGCGCACCGGCTTTTGGCAGAACGTTGCAAGGAGCGGGGAATCGTCTTCCTCTCGTCGCCATTCGATATGGAGTGCCTCGCCTTCCTGATCGACGAGATGAAAGTTGAAACGATAAAAATTGGTTCCGGCGAAATCACCAACGGGCCGCTGCTGCTGGCCGCCGCCCACAGCGGGCGGGACATCATCCTGTCGACCGGCATGAGCACGCTGGACGAGGTGAAGGACGCGCTCGCCATCCTGGCCTTCGGGTATGGTGGCGGCAACATGCCACCGACCTCCGCAGATTTCGAAATTTCGGGGATGCGAAAGATTCTGAAGAATAAGGTAACCCTGCTGCACTGCACCAGCCAGTACCCCACGCCCATCGAGGACACGAACCTGCGCGCCATGGCGACCCTGCGCGACGCGTTTGGGTTGCGGGTCGGCTTTTCCGATCACACCCAAGGCGTGACCGCCGCCATTGCCGCCACGGCGCTCGGCGCGGCGGTAATAGAAAAACATTTCACGCTGGATCGAAATTCCCAGGGTCCGGACCACAAGGCCTCTCTTGAACCGAATGAACTCGCTTCCATGGTAAAGCGTATCCGGGACGTAGGGGCGGCGTTGGGTGACGGTGAAAAAGCGCCGACGTTGGGCGAACGGGAGAATATGGCGGTAGCGCGCAAGAGCCTTGTGGCACTGAGGGCCGTGCCTGCCGGGGAAACGTTCACCGCCGAAAACCTTGGGGTCAAGCGGCCCGGTGGTGGCCAATCGCCAATGAATTACTGGGACTGGCTGGGCCGCGTCGCAGAGCGGGATTATGCGGCCGACGAGATGATCGGACCATGAGCGCGCCGGTCATCATCATCGGAGCCGGCGGTCACGCCAAGGTTGTCGTCGACGCATTGCGGCGGAGCGGAAGAGATATCCTGGGCCTTGTGGACAACGACCCGGAAAAGGTGGGCGCGACAGTGCTTGGCGTCCCGGTGATCGGCGGAGACGATGCGATCGAAAAACACACGCCCGCTGATGTGAACCTCGCAATCGGGCTCGGGCTAGTCAGACAGCGGCAAGCCTTGTTCAGCGCCTTCAAGGAAAGTGGTTATGCCTTCGCCAAGGTGATCCATCCGGCGGCGGTTGTCGCGGACAATGCCCGCATCGGCGAAGGCGCGCAGATCATGGCGGGAGCAATCATCCAGCCGGACGCCATCATCGGCGATAACGTCATCATCAACACCAGGGCTTCCGTCGACCACGATTGTGTGATCGGCGACCATGTTCATATCGCCCCCGGCGCGACCCTTGCGGGCGGCGTGTGGATCGGCGAGGGCAGCATGATCGGGGTCGGCGCGACATTGTTGGAGAATGTCCGTATCGGCGACAATTGCATCATTGCGGGCGGCGCGACGGTCATCGGCGATGTGCCGGCAAATATAACGGTCGCAGGTGTGCCCGCAAAACCCATGACAAGCAAGGAACAAGACGCGTGAAAGACTGGGATAAGACCCTGATCGGGCCGCGGGCGACCGTTGCCGAGGCCATGGGGATCATCGATCAGGGCAGCGTCCAGATCTGCCTGGTGGTCGACGATGACCGACGCCTTTTGGGAACCGTTACCGACGGCGACATCCGCCGGGGGATTCTGCGCGCGCTGCCCCTGAGTGCACCGGTCTTGGAAGTTATGAAGCGCGACCCCGTCGTCGGGTTGCCGGACGACGGATCGAAGCGCCTGTTTGGGCTGATGCTGCCGCGGGATGTGCGGCAATTACCGATTGTCGATTCCCATTCCCGGGTGGTGGGGCTCATGCTGCGCGACGAATTGACGGCGCCGGAACCTCTGGAAAACCTGGTGATCTTCATGGCGGGAGGACTCGGCAGCCGGCTGCGGCCCATGACGGATGATACACCCAAGCCGTTACTGAAGGTCGGCCAGAA
>CALGIA010000201.1 GCA_937916005.1 uncultured Rhodospirillaceae bacterium | reverse complement strand
CGGTCCGCGCGGCCTTTTGGCTGGTCTGCGCCAGCGCATCGTTCCTGTCGATGATGGCGCTGGCGCGCTTCCTGTCCGACGAAATCGATATGCTGGTGATCGTGTTCTGGCGCGCCGTGTTCGGCATCATGTTCATGCTGCCCTGGCTTGCCCGGAACGGGCTCGGCGTGATGCGGACGGGCAAGATCAAGGGTCATATGCTGCGTACGGTGATGGCCTATGGCGGCATGCTCTGCATGTTCTACGCCGCGACCATGATGCCGCTGGCCGATATCACGTCGATCGCTTTTGCCCGCCCGATTCTCGCGTCCATGCTGGCGATCATGATCCTGGGGGAACCGATGCTGGCCCGGCGCTGGGGCGCGACGGCGGCCGGATTGATCGGCGCACTGATTATCATCCGGCCCGGCTTCATCGAATTCAATGCGGGGATTTGGGTGGTGATCGGGGCGGTTGTCATAAATTCCGGCTTTGCGGTGATGGCCAAATATCTGTTGCGGACCGACGCACCTGACACGACGGCGATGTATATGACGGTTTTCCTGACGCCCCTGGCGTTGATTCCCGCGCTGTTCGTGTGGCAATGGCCGACCCTGGAACAATTCATGTGGCTTTTGCTGTTCGGCGCATTGGGAATGGCCAGTCAACGGTCGCTGGTGCGTGCCTATCACGCCGCCGATGCCACATTGGTGCTCAGCTTTGATTTCCTGAAACTGCCCCTGGCCGCTTTTATCGGCTTCGTGCTGTTTTCCGAATTGCCCGATTTCTGGGTATGGGTCGGCGGCAGCGTGATCTGCGCCTCGGCGGTTTATATCACGCGCCGGGAATCCAACCTCGGTAGTGGAACCAGCGCATGAATGCGGCGTCACGCTTTGCCGCATTGCCCGGTCCGCTACAGGGCGGACTCTGGATGATGTCGGGCGCGCTTTGCTTCACCATCATGACGACGCTGATCCGCGATTTGGCTCAGGATATTCACCCGTTCGAGATCGCATTTTTTCGCATTGCGGCCAATGTGATCTTCATGATTCCCTTCGTTCTCCGGGTCGGCGCGGCGACGGCGTTTCGCACGACAAATCACAAGATTTACCTGTTCCGCGCGCTGGTTGGCGTCACCTTTCTGATGACCTTTTTTCCCGGCGCGGCCCTGATTCCCGTTTCGGATGCGCAGGCGCTGATATTTACGTCGCCGCTATTCGCCACCGTCATGGCGGTCCTGTTTCTGGGCGAAATTCTCCATATCCGCCGCATCGCGGCGTTGGCCATCGGCTTCGCCGGCGCATTGATCATTCTGCGGCCCGGGCTGCAGGAAATCAGCCTGGGCGCCATCCTGGTGCTCGTCGCGGCCGGAGCCAACGCCACCAGCCATATCATCGTCAAATACGCCATGCGGTCGGATCATCCCGATCAGGCGGTGCTGTATCTTTCACTTTATGTGACTCCCTTGATGCTGATACCTGCGCTGTTCGTCTGGACCACGCCAGATTGGCCGCAGCTCGGCATGATGGTCGCTATCGGCGCCCTCGCGACGCTCAATCAGCGCTGTCTCTCTCGCGCCTTTGCGTCGGCCGACGCGACCGCAGTGCTGCCGTTTGATTTTGCGCGGCTGCCATTCGCCGCAATCATAGGGTTTCTGGTCTTTTCCGAACTGCCCGATTTCTGGGTCTGGGTCGGCGGTGGAATCATCTTTGCGGCTTCGGTCTATATCGCTCACCGGGAAGCGGTTGCGGCGCGATGATCGGAACAGCACAACAAGCCTGGTTGTCCCTGCCCGGCAATGCGCGTGGCGCCATATGGATTACCGTTGGCACTGTGTTCTTTGCGCTCAACGATGTTGCGGTGAAAACCGCCGGCCTGACCATGCATCCGCTGCAGCTCGGATTTTTTCGCTATTCTCTTGGGTTCATATTGCTGATGCCGTTGTTTTATCAACTCGGTTGGGAAGACCTCAAGACCGAACGGCTGGGGCTGCATTTTCTGCGCGCCGTCATCGCCGGCACGGGGCAGATAGCGGTGTTTTACTCCGTCATTCATCTCATGTTGGCCGATGCGACATCGATTTCGTTTTCCCGGCCCTTGTTCATGACCCTGCTTGCGGTGCTTATCCTGGGAGAGGTAGTGGCCTGGCGGCGATGGGTGGCGACGGCGATCGGGTTCATCGGGGTCATTATCGTGGCCCGCCCCGGCGATGGCGTGATCGAGCCCGCCGCGCTGATCGGGCTATCAGCGGCTTTTATGTTTTCAATCGGGCTGGTCCTGATACGCCGGCTGGGATCGAGCGAACCGCCGACCCGCATCCTGTTTTATTATCATGGAATCGGGACAATCCTGTCTCTCGGGCCGGCGATCTGGGTCTGGAAACAGCCGGTCGGGCAGGAGTGGGTGATGCTGCTGATGATCGGCATTTTCACCACGGTTGCGATGATCTGTTTTGTGCGCGGTTTCGTGGTCGGCGAGGTCAGTGTTCTGGGGCCCATGGAATATACCCGGCTGGTCTATGCCGCCATTCTCGGCTATCTGGTCTTTGCCGAAATACCCGTGATCTGGACCTGGATAGGCTCCGCGATCATTGTCGCCAGCGCAATCTATATCGCGCGAAGCGAGGCGTTCGGGCGAAAATCGAAGCCGGCGGAACCGGATTGACGCCATGCCCGGTCCGGTCAATTCCCTGATCAGAACTCGCGATGCCTGGCTTGGTCTGCCGGGAAATGTCAGGGGCGTCTTCTGGCTGTTGATGTATACGGTTTCCTTCGCCGGGGCCGATGTGCTCGCCAAGACAATGGGGCTTCAGATCAACCTGCTGGTGATCCTGTTCCTGCGCTATTTCATCAGCCTGTTTTTCATCGTGCCCGTGGTGCTTTATCTCGGGGTCGGGGTTCTCAAGACCGAACGGCCCGGGGTGCATGCGCTGCGCGCGACCATTTCGGTCACGGCCCAGCTTCTGGTCTATTACGCGCTGATCAATATGTATGTGGCCGATGTGACCGCGATCGGCTTTACACGGCCTCTGTTCGTGACCTTTCTTGCGGTCTGGTTCCTCTCGGAAACCGTCGGCTGGCGGCGCTGGGTGGCGACGGGGATCGGGTTCGCCGGAGTCTTCATCATGGTCGGACCGGCCGCGTCGGAGGTGAATTACGCCGCGGCCGGCGCCGCCCTGCTGGGTACCTTGATGTTCGGCGTCGCCATGGTCATGGTGCGCCGTTTCGCGCCGACCGAACCGCCGATCCGGTTTGTATTTTATTACCATTTGGGCGGGGCGGTGCTGGCGCTCGGTCCCGCGATTTATTTCTGGGAAACACCCACCCTGGTGGAATTCGGCTTCATTGTCGCCATCGCGCTGACCAGCACCATCGCCATGACCTGCGGCATCCGGGCCTATTCCGTGGGTGAAGTGTCCATCGTCGGACCTGTCGAATATGTCCGGCTGCTGTTCGCGGCGGTCCTGGGCTATGTGGTCTTTGCCGAAACCCCCGGGATGAATACCTGGGTCGGCGCCACGGTCATCATCGCGGCCACGTTATATATCGCGCGTTATGAAGCCGTCAAACGGGCCGTATCGCAGGGGTGTCCCGGCCTTAAACAGAGTCCATGAATTTGGCCAGGGCGATGTCCCGTTCGGTCACGCCGTTTGCGTCATGGGTCGTCAGGGTGACGTCGACCCGGTTATAGACATTGAACCATTCCGGATGATGATCCATGCGCTCGGCCATCAGTGCGACCCGGGTCATGAAGCCGAACGCTTCATTGAAATTGCGAAACCGGTAGGATTTGGAAATCGCATCGCGACCGCGGACTTTTTCCCAACCCTTCAATTCCGCCATTTCCCGCCGCCGTTCCACGGCGGTGAATTTTTTCACCATGCGGTCCTCTCCTAAAGACAATGCCTCTTACTTGCTATCGCCCTGCGTTGCGATCAAGCTAGGCCATGTCCGGAACGAATGATTTGGCCCCGAGTCTCGCAGATATAGACGCCATGGCGCGCGCCATATTCGAATCGATACCGGAGGAATTCTCTCATGTCGCCCGCGACGTGGTGATCCGGGTGGTCGATTTCCCCGATAATGAAACCATGGCGGAGATGGCGCTTGAGACGCCGTTCGATCTGCTCGGACTGTATCGCGGTGTGCCCTTCGGTGATAAATCTGTCGGCGGTACACCCCAGGATGTGGATATGATCATGCTGTATCGGCGTCCGTTGCTGGATTACTGGTGCGAGACCGATGAAAGCCTGCACGGCCTGGTGCGCCATGTGTTGATTCACGAAATCGGCCACCATTTCGGCCTGTCCGATGATGACATGGCGCGTATCGAGACCGCTGAAAATTAAGTACTTCGCGCCGCCCGCGCGGCGCGGCGGCCGATATAATAAGTGCTGGCGAAAATCACCACGGCCCCGGCCCAGGTCCATGGGTCGGGGAATTCGGACAACGCGATCAGCGCGATGATTGCGACAAAGGGCAGTTTCAGAAAATTGAACGGCACCACGATATTGGCCGGGGCGGCGGCAAAGGATCTGGTGACGCATTGCTGCGCCGGCGCGCTCAACAGCCCGAAGGCGAGCAGCCACGGCCAGTCGGACCAGGCGGGCGTTTCCCAGACATATAGGGCGGGAACAAGGGCTACCGCCGTCATGGACGCGAACATATAGAACACCACGGCGTTGGAATTTTCCGTGCGCACCAGCGCCTTGGTCGTGACCTGGCCAACGGCGTAGGTAAAGGCGGTAAAAAGCGTCGCGGCGGAGGCCAGGCTGAATTCGATCATCCCGGGGCGGATAATGATCAGCGCGCCCGCGAAACCAAATGCCGTGGCGATCCATTGGTGCGAGCCGACTTTTTCGCCCAGCGTCAATCCGGCCAGCACGATGGAAAACAGCGGCAGGGTGAACATCAGCGCCGTTGCATCGGAAAGCGGCAGATTGGCCAGGCCGTAAAACCAGGCCAGCTGGCCTATATAAACAAAGCCGATGCGGAGCCCGTAGAGCTTGTATTTGGTAGTCTTCAGCCCGGCCACCCCGGCCCGCATCAGCCACGGCATGGAAAGGAGCATCCCCATCAGGCCGCGCAGGAAGACCATTTCCATGATCGGAACCGTGTCGGTCAGCCGCCGGATGACGAAATAGATGCCGGCATATAACAGCGCCGAGGCCGACATCCATAATGCGCCACGCACCGCGCCCGACAGGTTCTGAAATGCTAGAAAAATTCCCGGCATCCGGTTCATGTCCCGGCGTTCGATCGATGGCTCATGGTGTTTTCGTTGTGCTGTTGTCAGGCGCCGGGCATCTGATCATAGGCTCAACCGCCGATCGCCGCGCCCTCCAAATTGCATCCGCTTATCCGGCGCGCCTGATATAAGATGCTGGTACATTGTTTTCTTCGTCGAGGAGTGCCGGCCAGTGGTAGGCGTTTTGTTCGTATGTACCGGGAATATCTGCCGGTCCCCCACCGCCGAGGGCGTGTTCCGGGCCATGGTGGCGGCGCAGGGCCTGTCCGCCGTCATCACCGCTGATTCCGCGGGCACCGGCGCCTGGCATGAGGGCGAGCCGCCCGATGAACGGGCCCAGGAGACGGCGGCGCGGCGCGGCATCGATATCAGCGGTCAACGTGCGCGCAAGGTAACCCGCGCCGATTTTACCGAGTTCGATTTGATCATGGCCATGGACCGCAGCCATCACACCGATCTCACGAAACTCTGCCCGGCGGGTGAAGAGCGCAGAATTCAGATGTTTCTTGGCTACGCCCCGGAATATGAAACCCTCGACATGCCCGATCCCTATTTCGGCGCCGGCGGCGGTTTTGACAGGGTGTTCGATATGATCGAGGCCTGCGCGCGAGGTCTGCTCGCTGAAATCCGCGCCAAACACCTGTAGCAGGATGGAAGCGCTGTCCGCCAAAATTTCGGAATTGACCGGGCGGGACGTGGAACATGTTGCGCCATTGACCGGCGGCTGTGTCGGCGAAGTCTATCGGGTCTGGCTGGATGGTGGGGACTCGGTCGTCGTGAAGACGGGCCGGCCCGGCGACCCGCTCGATGTGGAAGGCTGGATGCTGGGGTATCTGGGCGACCACGGCAGCCTTCCCGTACCGGGCGTCCTGCTGGCCCGGGACTCGCTTCTGGTGATGACTTATATCGATGGCGAAGATGCCCTTTCGGCGGCCTCCGAACGCCACGCTGCTGAATTGCTGGCAGCGCTGCATGGCGTGACCGCACCCGAATTCGGGCTCGACCGGGATACGGTGATCGGCGGCATCGCCCAGCCGAATGGATTTGCCGCAAGCTGGGTCGAATTTTTCCGGGACCGGCGACTGCTCTACATGGCGGAACAGGCGGAACAGGCCGGGCGGCTGTCGGGCGACATACGAGCGCGGATTGACAATCTCGCCGCGCGGATCGGCGAGTTCATCGATGAACCCCCGGCGCCTTCCCTGATCCATGGCGATATGTGGGGCGGCAATGTGCTGGTTCACGGCGACCGCATCGCGGGCTTCGTCGATCCCGCGATCTATTATGGGGATGCGGAAATCGAGCTTGCGTTTTCGACCATGTTCGCGACCTTCGGCGAAGGCTTCTTCCGGCGCTATGACGAGCTGCGGCCGTTGCGGCCCGGGTTTTTTGAAGTCCGCCGCGATATCTATAATCTGTGGCCGTTGCTGGTTCATGCACGGCTATTCGGTGGCGGGTATGCCCAATCGGTCGAAAACACCCTGTCCCGGTTCGGTTTCTAGGGGATAGAACAGGATGAGCTTTCTCGACCATATCGCAACCTGCAATGAACATGATCTTGGAAATTTCCTGCCGTTTGACGTGGCGGGCGAACGGGTCGGTTGGATCAAGAAACCCTTCGCTGGACGGCTGGAGGGCCATCCGGACGCCTTTGTGGTTTCCGGCGATGGCGTGTCTCTTGCAACCGGCCTCGACGATTACGCCGCCCGCAGCGCGGCCGTCGACGGCGTGCTGCGCAAATTCGCCGACCGGGGACTGATACCGGGATGGCGCGGCGAATATTATCCGGTCGGCGCGGATTTCAGCGGCCCCCATCTGATGGAAATTGAACGCGCCGCCGTGCCCTATTTCGGCGTGCGGGCCTATGGCGTGCATGTCAACGGCTATGTCCGGGATGGCGCGGACATTCACATGTGGATCGCGCGCCGGTCCGGCGGTAAGCAGACCTATCCCAACATGCTCGACAACATGATTGCGGGCGGTCAACCGGTTGGCATTTCGCTCCATGATAATGTCGTCAAGGAGGCCTGGGAAGAAGCCGCCGTGCCGCGCGAACTGGCGGCCAGGGCGCGGCCGGTGGGCGCCATCTCCTATTGCCAGGAAACCGAACTCGGCCTGAAACCCGATGTCATGTTCAATTACGATATGGAGTTGCCGCCGGATTTTGTTCCGGCGAATACGGATGGCGAGGTCTCTGAATTTTATCTCTGGTCGGCCGAAAAAGTGATGGAGGTGGTGGAGACCACCGACGAATTCAAATTCAACTGCAACCTGGTGATCATCGATTTCTGCATCCGCCATGGGCTGATCGGACCGGACCGGGAAGATTATCTGGCGCTGGTGCGGGGTTTGAAAAGTTGATGCGTCCTCGCACCGGGCTGGCGCAGACTTTGCCTGAAAAAATCCGTTAGCTTTCAAAGCCGGTCATGGCGCGGACCTCGTCGGGGGTGTAGTGCTCGCCCCGCAGACCGCGAATGGTGATGTCCCCATCGCGCTTGGCGAGCCGGCGGCCCGCATCGTCGGTCAAAAGCCGGTGGTGACTGTATTTTGGGGTGTCCAGTCCCAGCAGTCTCTGTAGCAGGCGGTGAACATGGGTCGTCTCGAACAGATCCGCGCCGCGCGTGACCAACGTCACGCCCTGTTCATGATCATCCACCGTGACGGCGAGATGATAGCTGGTCGGGGTTTCCTTGCGCGCCAGCACGATATCGCCGAATTTTTCCGGCTGCGCCTTGACGGTGCCATGGGATGCGTCCTGGAAAGACAGCGGCCCGGCGATGGCGGCGGCCCGCGTCATGTCGAGGCGTATGGCGTGGGATTCGCCCTTGTCGATGCGTTGCTGGCTTTTTTCCGGGTCCAGGTCACGGCAGATGCCCGGATAAATCGGACCGTCCGGCCCATGGGGCGCGGTGCCTGAGCGTGCAATTTCCGCCTTGATGTCGGCGCGGGTGCAAAAACAGGGGTAAACGATGCCCTTGCGTTCCAGCTTTTTCAGAGCCTCGTGATAGGCGTCCATGCGCCCCGATTGCCGCATGACCGGCTTTTCCCATTTCAGGCCCAGCCAGGCCAGGTCCTCCAGTATGGCGTCTTCGAATTCCGGCCTGCTGCGCGTCGGGTCGATATCCTCGATGCGCAGGTGAAATTTTCCGCCCTTTCCGCTTGCGGCGGCGGCGGTCAGCGCGGAATAAGCGTGACCGAGGTGAAGATACCCGGTTGGGCTCGGCGCGAAACGGGTGACTGAATTCTTGGGACTTCGTTTTGCCATGGTTAGCCATCTATGCCATACATGGTTAATGTTTGGTATATGACCGCCATGCTTTCCCCAGAACAATACCAGGCCGCGCTCACGGAACTGGCCGACCGGGATGCCGATCTCGCCGCAATTCTCGATGCCTTCGGCGCCCCGGAAGTTCGCCCTCGCCCGCCCGGTTTCGCAACATTGGTGCTTCTTATCCTGGAACAGCAGGTGTCGCTCGCCTCGGCGGCGGCGACCTTTGACCGGCTCGGCGCGCTGGTCGGCGACATCGCGCCCGGGCAAATTCTCGCCCAAAGCGACGACGATCTGCGCTCCGCCGGCCTCAGCCGTCAAAAGGCCCGTTACGTACGCGCGCTGGGCCATATGGTGGCCGGTGGCGAACTCGATCTCGATGGGCTGGACGGGCTGGACGATGGGGAAATCACCGCCCGGCTGACGGCGGTCACCGGCATCGGGACCTGGACTGCCGACGTATATCTGTTGACGGCGCTGCAGCGCCCGGATGTCTGGCCCGCGAAGGATCTTGCCCTTGCGGTTGCGGCCCATGAGGTGAAACGGCTCGAGGCACGGCCCGACGAGGCGGCGCTGATCGCGCTCGGCGAACAATGGCGGCCCTTTCGGACGGTTGCGGCCCGCATCCTGTGGCATCATTATCTGAACACGACCCGCAAGAAGGGGATTAAACAGCCATGATCGCCGATTATGAATAAAGCCAATGAACTCACCATGCTGACCGGGCCCCGTTTCGGGCCAACATCGGGAAATCAGCCACGCCAACTGATCATTCTGCTGCATGGCCGGGGCGCCAACGGCGATGATCTTATCGGCCTTGCGCCTCACCTGGCCCAGGCCCTGCCCGACGCCGCCTTTATCGCGCCCAACGCGCCCCATGATTGCGACGCCGGGTTCGGGTATCAATGGTTCGCCGGCGGGCCGGATGCCGACCCCGCGACCAAGCTCGGTCAGATCCGTGAGACCGCCGAGCTGGTCAACGCCTTCATTGATGACGAACTCGCCAGGCATGGTCTGACGGATGACCGGCTGGCGTTGGTTGGGTTTTCCCAGGGCGCCATGATGTCGTTGTTTGTCGGGCCGCGACGGGAACACCCTTGCGCCGGGATTATGGGATATTCCGGGCGGCTCGAATCACCCGACGTTCTTGGGCGGGAAATCAAATGCCGCCCACCGGTCACCCTTGTCCATGGCGATGCGGACCCGGTGCTGGCGGCCAATCTGATGTATGACGCGGCGGCGGCGCTGACCGAAAACGGGTTCGAGGTGTCGTCCCATCTTCGGCCCGGGCTCGGCCATGGCATTGATGAAGAAGGCCTGCGTCTCGGCGTTGCGTTTCTCGGTCGCGTCTTGGGCGACTAACCCGGTTTAATTTTCAGGAGAGTTTTCAATGGATCTTGGTATGCAGGGCAAGCGCGCGCTGGTCATGGGGTCGACGCGCGGCATGGGTTATGCGGTCGCGGCCGGGCTGGTGGCGGAAGGCGCCGCCGTGGCGGTGTGCGGGCGCGACATCGCCAACGCGAAGGCCGCCGCCAAGGATATCGGCGATGGGGCCAGACCCTATGGGCTCGATCTTTCCGATGATGCATCGATCGCGGCGCTGATATCGGCGCTGGGCGATGATCTGGGCGGGCTCGACATGATCGTCTGCAATGGGGGCGGGCCGCCGCCCGGAAATATTGCCGAGGTCGCGCCGGAAATCTGGATGACCCAGTTCCAGACCATGTTCGTTAATCAGATCCGCATCGTGAACGCGTTCCTGCCCGGCATGCGCGACCGGGGCTGGGGCCGGATCCTTGTGCTGTCCAGCTCCGCCGTGGTGCAGCCGATCCATAATCTCGGTGTTTCAAATACCATCCGCGCCGGCCAGCGCGGCTGGGCCAAGACCCTGTCCAATGAGGTCGCGATCGACGGCGTGACCGTCAATACGCTTTTGCCCGGCCGCATCCATACCAGCCGGGTCGACCAGCTCGACGCCGCCGCCGCCGAGCGCCAGGGCAAAACAATCGAGGAAATCGTGCGCGCATCCCGCGCCGCGATCCCCATGGGCCGCTACGGGCGGGTCGAGGAATTCGCCGACATGGCCGTGTTCATGCTCAGCGACCGCGCCGGCTACATGACCGGCGCGACCACCTGCGTCGATGGCGGCATGATCAGAAGCGTTTGATCAAGGCGCATATTTGCCGGATATGGGATCGAATCCGGTCGGGAACCGGGTTGGCGCGTTGAGGGCCGGGGGTGTGTCGCAGCGGTGGAACATGCCGCCGCCTTCCCGGCCGGTGAATTCGCCGTCGCGCCACACGGGGGACCCACGCAGCAGGGTGATGACCGGCCAGCCGGTGATTTCGACGCCCTCATAGGGCGTGTAGTCCATGGCGTCATGCATGATCGACTGGGTGATGGTGACCTGTTTGTTTTCATCCCAGATCGCGAGATCGGCGTCCGACCCGATGGCGATGGTTCCCTTGCGCGGATACAGCCCGTACAGCTTGGCGGCGTTGGTGGCGGTCAAGGCCACGAAATCGGTCAGGCTGATGCGGTTCTTGCGCACGCCTTCCGAATACAGCAGCGGCATGCGGACCTCCAGCCCCGGCACCCCGTTGGCGATCTGCTTGAAATGGGCATTCGGGCCGTGTTTCATTTTTCCGTCCGGATCGTCATAGCGATAGGGCGCATGGTCGCTTGAGAACACCTCGAACACGCCCTCGGCCAGCGCGTTCCAGACGATTTCCTGGTTCGCCTTGTCGCGCGGTGGCGGGCTGCACATGTGTTTGGCCCCTTCCAGCCCCGGCTTGTCCATGTCGTCGGCGGTCAGGAACAGATATTGCGGGCAGGTCTCGGCATATACTTTCAGCCCGCGCGATTGCGCCCAACGGATCTGATCGATCGCCTCCGCGCCCGACACATGAACCACCAGCACCGGCACATCGACCAGCTCGGCAAGCGCAATGGTCCGGTGGGTCGCTTCGCGCTCAACCAGCATGGGGCGCGAGGTCGCGTGGAATTTCGGCGCGGTCAGCCCGGCCTGGATCAGGCGCTGGGCCATCCATTTGATCATGTCGTTGTTTTCGGCATGGACCATGACCATGGCCCCGTCGCGCCGGGCCACGGCAAAGACGTCGAGCACCTGTTCGTCGGACAGCATCAGCGCGTCATAGGTCAGGTAGATCTTGAAACTGGTATAGCCGTCCTTGATCAGCGCGGGCAGATCCTGGCCGATCGCCTGGGGTGTCGGGTCCGACACGATCAAGTGAAAGGCGTAATCCACGGCGGCTTTCGGCCCGGCCCGGTCGTGGTAATCCTGCACTACGGCCCGCAGGGAATCGCCTTTGTGCTGGCAGGCGAATGGCATGATGGTGGTGGTGCCGCCGCAGGCCGCCGAGCGCGTCGCGGTGAACCAGTCATCGGCGGTCCAGATGCCGGAACCGGAAATCTGTTCCACATGGCAGTGGCTGTCGACGCCCCCCGGCGTGATCAACAGGCCGCCGGCGTCGATTTCTTCTGTGCCCGCATCAAGCCCTTTGCCCAGCGCCGATATCTTCCCGTCATTGATGCCGATATCGGCGTCGAACACATCGCTGGCCGTGGCCACGCGGCCGCCCCGCACCACAAGATCGTATTGCGCCATAAGGATCCGTTCCCTGTAATCGTCTGAAAGTGTATAGCCTGTGGGTTCCAGTTTACCGGAGAGTATTGAAATGGCCGACCAGAAACTCGATGAAACCGCCAGTGGCGTTTACGCCATCACGCCGACGCCCTTTGCCGACGACGGCACGGTGGATTTCGACAGCACGGACCGGATGGTCGAGTTTTATATCGGCTGCGGGGTCAGCGGTCTGACCATTCTCGGCGTGATGGGTGAGGCGCATAAATTGACCGCCCAGGAATCCGTCGCCTTTACCCAGCGCGTGATGGCGGCGGTGAAGGGGCGAATCCCCATTATAGTGGGTGTGTCCTCGCCGGCGTTGGGGCCGATGACGGCATTGACCGAACAGGTGATGGATTTGGGGGCTGCCGGCGTGATGGTCGCGCCCATGGCCGGGCTTAACACGGACGAAAAGATCGAAGGATATTTCCACGCGGTCTGCGCGGCCCTGGGCGATACGCCCATCGTGCTGCAGGATTACCCGCCGAGCACGGGAGTCTGGTTTTCCACGCCGCTGCTGAACAGGCTGTTTACCGATCTGCCGACGCTCAAAATGCTCAAACATGAAGACTGGCCGGGTCTGAAAAAACTTACCCAGTTCCGCGCCGCCGAAGCGCGTGGCGACCGGCGCCGGGTCAGTGTCCTGACCGGCAATGGCGGATTGTTCCTGCCCCTCGAACTCGCCCGCGGCGCGGACGGCGCCATGACCGGGTTTGCGTTTCCGGAAATGCTGGTCCAGGTCTGCGGGATGTACGCGGAGGGCGATGCCGACAAGGCCCAGGATCTGTTCGATGCATACCTGCCGCTGGTCCGATATGAGCAGCAGATCGGGATCGGCCTGGCAATCCGCAAGGAAACCCTGCGCCGCCGTGGCGTGTTGGACTCGGCCGCCATCCGCGCTCCCGGGCCGAAACTCGATTCCGACGACATCAGCGAACTGGATGGTCTCTTGCAGCGTCTCGACCGCCGGTTGGACGAACTGGGCAATCCGGCGCATCACTCCTAAAGCAGCCCCGGTTGCCGCCGATGGACGGGATATGTTATTTCTATCAATTCTAGGAGTTGAACGAATCCCGAGGAGACGTGCGTCGTGTCCGGTTTTGGAGATTGTCCCGCTTTGGTCCTCAACGCCGATTTTCGGCCGCTGAGCTATTTTCCGTTGTCGCTTTGGTCGTGGCAGGATTCCGTCAAGGCCGTATTTCTTGACCGGGTCAATATTGTTTCAGAATATGATCAGGAAATACATTCGCCCAGCTTCGCCATGCGCGTGCCCAGCGTGATTGCGCTCAAGACCTATATTCCCCTGTCACGCCGCCCGGCCTTCACCCGCTTCAATGTCTTCCTGCGCGACCGGTTCGCCTGCCAGTACTGTTCGGACGCCTTGCCCGCAAATGAGCTTACTTTCGATCACGTGGTGCCTAAATCACGCGGCGGCCTCACGACCTGGGAAAACGTTGTCACCGCCTGTACGGTCTGTAATCTCAGGAAAAGCAACAAGCTTCCCGGGGAATGCGGATTGCACCCGCGCCGCCGGGCGATTGCGCCGAACAACCATTTGCTGCGGGAAAATGGCCGCGCGTTCCCGCCCAATTTCCTGCACGACAGCTGGCGCGATTTCCTCTACTGGGATACCGAGCTCGACCCGGTCTGACCGTCCTGCGCCTGCCGGCGGCGTTTTCGCCAACCGATCCATTTACAGCTTTCCACCACGATGAATATTGGCGCTGAAATCAATGCGATTAGCCCCCAATCCTGCCAGCCCAGCGCCGTGGTGTGCAAAGCTTTCTGAAAAAAGGGTACATAGACTGCGACTGCCTGCAGGGTCATGGTCCCGGCCCAGGCGATCAGCACCCACCGGTTCGACAACAGGCCGATCACCGCGATCGGGTCGCGAACGGTGCGAAAGTTGAAGACGTTGATTTTCTCAAGGACAATGATGCCGGTGAACGCCATCGTCTGCGCCAGCAAAAGCTGCTCCGGCCCGCCGTCCGCCAAATAGTGATGAAACAGCCACAGCGTGGCGAGGCCGATATAGAGGCCGAGCCCGCCGACCATCAGCCAGCCCAGGCGGTCCAGGATCGGGTCGCGTGCGCGGCGTGGCGGTTGATGCATGACCTCCTTTTCCACTGGCTCCATGCCCAGCGCCACGGCAGTCATGCCATCCGTGACCAGGTTCATCCAGAGGATCTGGACCGGCAGCAGGATCAGGGGGCCGCCGAGCAGGATGTTGAAGAATATCGCCACCACTTCGCCGGTGTTCGACGATAGCAGATAGCGCACGAATTTCTTGATGTTGTCATATTGACGCCGCCCCTCCTCGATGGCCCCGATGATCGACGCGAAATTATCGTCGGTCAGCACCATGTCGGCCGCGCCCTTGGCCACGTCCGTGCCGCGTACCCCCATGGCGATGCCGATATCGGCCTGTTTCAGCGCCGGCGCGTCATTGACGCCGTCGCCGGTCATGCCGACAATTTCGCGCCGCGCCTGCAACAGCCGGACAATGCGCAGCTTGTGTTCCGGGGTCGCGCGGGCGAAGACGATTTCCTCATCCAGCGCGGCGCCAAGCGCCTCGTCGTCAAGGCGCCCGATTTCGCTTCCGGTGATCGCGCGCCTGGCGGACAGTCCGACCTGGCCCGCAATGGCCAGCGCGGTGGCGGCGGCATCCCCGGTAATCATGATGACCCTTATGCCGGCGCGCCGCGCCAGGGCGATTGCGCCGGGAACTTCCGCCCGTGACGGGTCGATGATCCCCGCGACCCCCAGCAGGGTCAGCCCGCATTCTATGTTGGCTTCGGTCAGGGCGATTCCATCGGGCAGGTTCCGCCTGGCGAAGGCCAGCGTCCGCAATCCGGATCGGGCAATGCTGTTGAACGCGGCCGTAACATCGGCGCGATCCTCATCGGTCAGCGTCCGGATATGGTCGCCGTCCCGGATATGACTGCAATGATCGAGGATCACTTCCGGCGCGCCCTTGCAATGGGCCACGTCGCCCGACGGGGAACTCAGGACGATCGTCATGCGCTTGCGCGTCGAATTAAACGAAAACTCGGTTAGTCTCGACGCGCGGTCATCGGGGCTGAGCCAGGCTTTATAAGCCGCGACCACAAGCGCTGCTTCCATGGGCTCGCCGAATTCATGCCATTCCGGACCGTCCGAATAAATGCGGGCGTGATTGCAGGCCAGCCCGGTTTCAAGCAGCGCCACCAGATCCGGACGCTGGCGATAATCGATTTTCATGCCATTGGTTTCGAAATGTCCCGCCGGATCATATCCGGTTCCGGTCAGTTCCACGGCGCCGCCGGGCAACCAGATTTGTGTCACCGTCATCTGGTTTTCGGTCAGCGTACCGGTCTTGTCGGTGCAGATTACCGTGGCCGCGCCCAGTGTTTCCGCCGCCTGAAGACGCCGCATCAGGGCGCGCCGTTCCACCATGGCTCGGATGCCGAGCGCCAGGGTGATGGTCACGACGGCGGGCAGTCCTTCGGGCACCACCGCGACGGCTAACGACACGCCGGTCAGGAACATTTCCACCAGCGGCCTGCCCATCCAGATCCCCGCAACCGCCACCAGAACCGATACGGCGATGGAAATGATCCCGAGCTGCTTTCCCAATTTCCCAAGCCGGCGTTGCAGCGGCGTGATTTCCCTGCCCACCGTCTGTGTCAGCTGGGCGATGCGCCCGAATTCCGTCGCCATGCCGGTCGCGACAACAAGACCCCTTGCGTGGCCGTTGGTGATGCTGGTCCCCATCCAGGCCATGGAATGGCGCGCGTCCGGCGCGCTGTCGGGCGGAACCGATGCGGTTTCCTTGGCCACCGATTCCGATTCGCCGGTCAGCGCCGATTCATCGGCCTTCAGATTGATCGATTCCACAAGGCGCAGATCAGCCGGAACCCGGTCCCCGATTCCCAATGACGCCACATCGCCGGGCGCCAGGTCGCGCGCATCGATTTCATTTTCCACGCCGTCGCGGATCACGCGGCATCGCGGCGACAGCATGCGCTGCAGCGCGGCAATGGCGTTTTCCGATTTCCACTCCTGGATAAATCCAAGCCCGCCATTGAACGCGATGATGGCGCAGATGGTCGCGGCGTCGCCGATTTCGCCGATGGCCAAGGAAATCGCCGCGGCGGCTATCAGGATTAGGATCAGGATATTGATGAACTGGCGCGCGAAGATCACGTACCAACGGGTTTTGCCGGCCGCTTCAAGGACGTTCGCGCCGAATTCCTCCCGGCGTTTGATCGCCTCGGCGGCCGTTAGTCCGCGAACCGGATCGACGCCCAACCGGCGCGCGGCATCTTCGACATCTAGCGCCGCCCAGTCGGGCGGGGACGCGGAAGAATTCGGGTCCATCATCTTACGTTACGTAGCGGGTCATCCGTATTTCCGCAACACGTGCCGGGCCAGCGCCATCTTCAGAATTTCAGTGGGTCCTTCCGTGATGACAAAGCTGCGCTGATCGCGCCACATGCGCTCAATCGGCAAGTCCGTGGTCAGTCCGATGCCGCCATGAATTTGCATGCAACGGTCGGCCGCTTCGAACGATTTGGTGTCGCCGAAATATTTGCACATATAGGAATCATAACGGATATCCTCGCCGCGATCCGCTTTCCAGGCCGCGTTGTGAACCATCAGGGTGAGCTGGTGCAACTCCGTATGCATGTCGACCAGCATCCACTGAACCGATTGGCGGTCCGACAAAGGCTGGCCGAAGGTCACGCGCTGCTTGGCGTATGATGCGCCCATTTCGAGGCAGCGCTCGATAACGCCCATGCCGCGCGCGCCATGACGAATGCGCCCGGCGCTTATCCAGTTCTGGGCGAGCTTGAATCCGTCGCCCTCCTCGCCGATGCGGTTGGCCACGGGGACGCGGACATCTTCCAGCGCGATTTCCCAGGGCCGGTCATCCATCATGGTTTCCTGCTCGCGCAGCAATTTGACGCCAGGTGTGTTCATATCGACCAGAAAGGCTGAAATCCCGCCCCGGGATCCTTTTTCCCGATCGGTCGCGGCGATCACCTGGGCGAAATCGGCTTCGGCGGCGCCGGTGATGAACCGTTTCATGCCGTTGATGACATATTCGTCGCCTTCGCGCACCGCGGTGGTGCGCATTCCGCCCGGATCGCCGCCCGCGTCGGGTTCGGTCTGGGCGAAACAGGCCTGTTTCTCGCCCGCCAGAACCGGCAACAGGTAGCGTTCCTTTTGTTCGTCGTTCAGGTAGTAGAGGATCGGGCTGACCGGCGGGCCGAAGATCGATGCGCCCCGGGTCGGCATGGCGATGCTGCGGGCGAGCTCGGACCACACCACCACTTTCGCCAGCAGGCCGAGTCCCTGGCCGCCATATTCCTCCGGCACGTCATACATCCACAGCCCGACTTCCTTGGCCTTTCCCTCCAGCATTTCGCGCATGTGGGGTTTGATCTTGTTGCCCTCACAGACGTCGCGCTCGATAGGAATCAGCTCGGCATCGACGAAACGGCGCAATGTTTCCTTCAGCATCCGCAGTTCTTCCGGCATCTCGAAATTCATCTGCCCGGCCAGTTCGGCGATGGTGTCATTCCCCACGATATTCTCTCCCCAATTTATTATTCCGTTACGCGCTTGACCGGCCGGACGTCCACGGCGCGCACGCCGTCGCCGTCATCCAGCACGATCAAGGGATTGATTTCCAGATCCGACAGAACGTTTCTGTAGTCCAGATAAAGCGCCGACAGCCCGGCGGCGGCGCGTATCAGCGCCTTTCGGTCTCGGGCCGGCGCGCCGCGAAATTCACCCAGCAGCGCCTTGGCGCGCAACTCATCGAGCATGTCGCCCGCGTCTTCCCCGCTGACCGGCAACAGCCTGAATGCGACGTCTTTCAACGCTTCCACATAGATGCCGCCAAGCCCCAGCACCATGAAGGGGCCGAATTGCGGGTCTTCCCGGACACCGACGATGACCTCCAGCCCCGACACCATTTCCTGAATCAGGAACCCGGAAACCTCGGCGCCGGGATCCATATGCGACAGCCGGTCCCGCATGGAGTCCGCTTCCGCGCGAACCGCGATTTCATCCAGCAGATCGAGCGCGACGCCGCCGATCTCGGTTTTATGGCTGGCCTGGGGGGAGATGATTTTCAGCGCCACGGGGAAGCCGATCCCGGCGGCTTTCAGGGCCGCATCCTCCGCCGTGGCGGCGAAGGCGCTTTTGGGCGGCGTGATGTTGTGACGGATCAGGGCCGCGTTGAAATCATCCTCGGCAAGTCCCGGGTTCGGCGCCGGCGCCGGCATGGGGCCGATGCCCCGCCGCTCGCGCTTGCCGTAATCGACCAGCGCCTTGAGCGCGCGGACGCTTTCCGGCAACCCCTGCAGAAACGGGACGCCCGTGGCGGCCTGAAACGCGCGTCCGTCCGGCGTGATGTTTTGCGACATGCGGCCATGTGAAATGATCGGCTTGCCGATACGCACAACCGACGCGAAAGCTTCCGGGTCGGCCTGGTCATCGGACTTGACGGGTAGCTGGCCCTGCATGGAAAACATGTCGACGCCGGGGTCGGCGGTCATGATGCGGCAGATCTCGGAAAATTTTCCGGCCTGGCTCGCCAGACCCGCGCCCGTGTCGAGCGGATTGTCCGGGGCCAGCCCGCGATCGATCAGCGGCGCCAGCTTTTCTTTTGTGTCATCGGAAAGCGTCGCAAGTTCCAGCCCTTCGGCGGCGGCGTAATCCAGAAACAGGCCTTTTGCGCCGCCCGAATATCCCGCCATGGCCACGCGCGGTCCCTTGGGGATCCGCCCCGCCTGAAAGGCGAGCGCGGTTTCGATCATGTCGTCCAGCGTTGCACAGCGCACGATGCCGTACTTGATGCACATGGCGTCGAACACGTCATTATCGCTCGCCAGCGCGCCGGTATGGCTCTCGGTGGCGGTCCGGCCCCGTTCGCTGGTCCCGACCTTGAGCGCGAGGACAGGCTTATTGGCGGCGAGCGCCTTTTCGGCCGCCGCCATGAAGGCCTCCGGCCGGCGGATGCCCTCGATCATGCAGGCGATCAGCCGTGTATCCGGGTCTTCCACCATGAAGTTGATGTAATCGGCGATGTCGAGATTGAGTTCGTTTCCGCTCGATACCGCGTATGAAAATCCCAGACCGCGCACCGCGCCCTGGCTCAGCCAGTACTGGAATGTTCCGCCCGACTGGAACACCACACCGACCGGGCCGTGGGGCAGACCGCGGACCCGGGACGCCGGATAGAACAACAGGTTTTCCCGCAGGGAAACCACGCCCATGCAGTTGGGTCCGCAAATGCGCAGCCCGCCATTGTCACACAGATCGCGCAGCCTCCGGGCCCGGACCTCGCCGTCCGCATCGCCCCCTTCGCCGAACCGCGCGGCAAATACCAGCGCGGTTTTTAGCCCGTTGGCGACGCCTTCGGCAAGCACATCGGGGGCGGCTTCCGCCGGCACGAGGCTCAGCGCCAGATCGATTTTTTCCGGGACCGCCGCAAAGTTGGGATAGACCTTTTGGCCCCAGAGTTCTTCCCGGCGCGGATTGATCAGATAGACCCGGGATGGGAAACCCGCCTGTTCCAGATTGTCGTATATAGCGCGCGGCCAACCGCCGCCGCCCGTATCGGACGCGCCGACAATGGCGACGGTCTTGGGCCGGAACAAGGTTTCTGCATTTCGGAACACGGATAATCCCGGTTTAGGTGGTTGGGCGGCGAAGTTTCACTGGCTACAGGAGCGCAGTCAAGCGGGGCCCCGAGGCCCATGCGGGCGAAATCACGGCATTTTTTGCAATTTTAATTAAAACCAGTCGAAAGGAATTCTTAAACCCCATTGATTTAAAACGATAATTGCTTGACTTGTTAACTTTTTGTCCCCATCGTCGTCGTGGGTTTGAGTTCACTTTAATCGCGTCGTTCCAGTTGCTGTGCAAATAAAAAAATTTCCTAAATCCGAAGGCCGCAAGGTCGGTCATGGATGGTCAGTTCCGGGCATTGTCCTGGGACGCGCCGCCGCATTGCCACACAAGGCGGCTATCGGCGCGCTTGTTGTGGTGCTTGCCGTCATTTTTGCACCGGCAACCACGGTCCTGTCCGGCAGTCAGTCGACGGCCGCCGTAGATGGCGTCAGTGTCGCATTTCTGCCCGCCGTCACGACCAGCCCGGCGCCCCAGCTTCGCCGGGAACTTAAAGTTCGCCAGGGCGATACCCTGATGAAGCTCATTACCAAGGCGGGTATTCCGCGCGCGCAGGCCCATGCCGCGATCAGCGCATTGCGCCCGGTTTACGACCCCCGTTCCATCATGCCCGGTCAAAGCGTTACCGTGACCTACAGCAAGGATGGGGGCGTGACGCTTCAAAGCCTCGACTTATCTCCCAGCTATACCCGCAAGGTGCTTATCGAACGGGATGGCGGGGCCGGCTTTACCGCCACCGAAAGCACGGCGAAGCTTCTCCCGCGCCTGGTTCGGGTCACGGGCGTTATCCAAAACAGTCTCTACCGCGAGGGCTCCAGGGCGGGGTTGCCGCCCACGGTGCTGGCGGGGCTGATGCAGATTTTCAGCTGGGATGTTGATTTTCAGCGCGATATCCAGGCCGGTGATAAGTTCGATGTCGCCTTCACGCGATTCTACACCGCCGATGGCGTGGCTGTGCGGGACGGCGAGATTCTTTATGCGGCGATGACCCTCAGCGGAACCCATCGGGCGCTGTACCGGTTTGAATACGAGCCCAAGCGGTACGGTTATTTCGACAAGAAGGGCCAAAGCGCGCGCAAGGCTTTGCTGCGGACGCCGGTTGACGGCGCCCGCCTCGCGTCGCGCTATGGCCGCCGTCGCCATCCCGTGCTGGGCTACACGCGCATGCACCGGGGGGTCGATTTCGCGGCCGCGCGGGGTACGCCCATCTACGCGGCAGGCGACGGAACCGTCGCCTTTCGCGGGCGCAACGGGGCCTATGGCCGGTATATCCGGATTCGCCATAACGGCACCTATTCCACCGCCTATGCCCATCTGAAGGGATATGCAAAAAGCTTGCGCAGCGGATCTCGGGTCAGGCAGGGTCAGGTGATCGGCTATATCGGGACCAGCGGCCTTTCGACCGGACCGCATCTGCATTTCGAAGTGATGAACAAGGGTCGGCAGATCAACCCTCTCAAGCTTCGCATGCCGTCGGGCAAAACGCTGAAGGGTTCCAAAATGGCGGCCTTCCAGGAGCTGCGCGGCGCGACAAAGAACACAATTGCCGCGCTCGCCCAGACCAGCGTCAAGGTCAGCAACCGCTAAGAGTTTTCGGTCGCTCCGTAAATCACACTTTAGATCACTCTGCGGCGATAGCGCCGATTTCTACCCCATTGATGACCAGATTGCCGCCCGACACGCCGACGCGGACGGTTTCACCGTCGCCAATGCTGCCATTCAGGATCATGGTCGCCAGCGGGTTTTGCAGGTGACGCTGGATCACCCGTTTCAGGGGACGGGCGCCATAGACGGGCTCATAGCCCTTTTCCGCCAGCCATACGCTGGCCTGATCGTCAATTTCCAGCTCGATCTTGCGGTCCGCCAGCATGGCGCGCAGATGGCCGAGCTGAATTTGGACAATCCCCGTCATGTGTTCCCGGGTCAGCCGGTGGAACAGCAATGTTTCATCCAGCCGGTTGAGGAATTCGGGCCGGAACGCTGCGCGAACCACATCCATCACCTGGTCCCGCACATCGGCTGAATCCGTCCCCTCGGGCTGGGCGGCCAGGATATCGCCGCCAAGATTAGAGGTCAGCACGATCAGCGTATTGCGGAAATCCACATGACGGCCCTGCCCGTCGGTCAGGCGTCCGTCATCCAGCACCTGCAACAAAATGTTGAACACATCCGGGTGCGCCTTTTCGATTTCGTCGAACAGGATCACCTGATAGGGCCGTCGCCGGACGGCTTCCGTCAGGGCGCCGCCCTCGTCATAACCCACATAGCCCGGCGGCGCGCCAATCATCCGCGCGACCGAATGCTTTTCCATATATTCCGACATATCGATGCGGATCATCGCGCTGTCGTCGTCAAACAGGAACTCGGCCAGTGCCTTGGTCAGTTCCGTCTTGCCGACGCCGGTCGGCCCCAGGAACATGAATGATCCAAGCGGCCGGTTGGGGTCCTGAAGACCGGCCCGGCCACGCCTGACGGCTTCGCTGATGGCCCGGATGGCTTCTTCCTGACCGATGACGCGGCGGCCCAGAAGGTTTTCCATGTCGAGCAGTTTTTCCCGTTCGCCTTCCAGCATCTTGTCGACGGGTACACCGGTCCAGCGCGACACTACCGATGCAATGTCGCTGTCGGTAACCTCTTCCTTCAGCATGCGGTTGGGGCCAGCCCCTCCGCCGTCGCCTTCGGCGCCCTCGGCCGTTTTGATCTGGCGTTCCAGTTCGGGAATGACGCCATAGGCGAGTTCGCCGGCGCGCGCCAAATCGCCTTCGCGCTGTGCCCTTTCAAGTTCGCCCCTGGCGTGTTCCAGCTCTTCCTTGATCTTGTGGGATCCGGCCATCTTGTCTTTTTCGGCCTGCCATATGGCGGTGAGACTGGCCGAATTCTGCTCCAGATCAGCGAGTTCGGTTCGCAGTTTTGCAAGACGATCCTTGGACGCCTGGTCGCTTTCCTTTTTCAGAGCTTCCTGCTCGATCTTGAGCTGGATGATGCGCCGGTCGAGTTCGTCTATTTCCTCGGGCTTGGAATCGACCTCCATGCGGAGCCGGGACGACGCCTCATCGATCAGATCAATGGCCTTGTCGGGCAGGAATCTGTCGGTGATGTAGCGGTTCGACAGCGTCGCCGCCGAGACGATTGCGCTATCGGTGATGCGCACGCCGTGATGCAGTTCGTATTTCTCCTTGAGCCCGCGCAGGATCGATATGGTGTCTTCCACCGTGGGCTCGCCGATCATCACCGATTGGAAACGCCGGGCCAGGGCCGCGTCTTTTTCAATATGTTTTCTGTATTCATCCAGCGTGGTCGCGCCGATGCAGTGCAGTTCGCCGCGGGCCAGCATGGGTTTCAGCATGTTGGATGCGTCCATGGCGCCCTCGGCGGCGCCCGCGCCCACCAGAGTGTGAAGTTCGTCGATGAACATCAGGATTTCACCCTCTGAGGCGCTGATTTCCGCCAGCACCGCTTTCAGCCGTTCTTCGAACTCGCCGCGATATTTTGCGCCCGCGATCAGGGCGCCCAGATCCAGCGACATGAGTTTCCGGTCGCGGAGCGATTCCGGCACGTCGCCATTGATGATGCGCTGGGCCAGGCCCTCGACGATGGCGGTCTTGCCGACGCCGGGTTCGCCGATCAGCACCGGGTTGTTCTTGGT
>CALGIA010000200.1 GCA_937916005.1 uncultured Rhodospirillaceae bacterium | reverse complement strand
GTCAATTCCAGCATGTGGGTCACAGGACCGCGCGGCGGATCAGATTTGCCCCGACGATGATCAGAAACAGGAACACGCCGCGCCGAAAATAAAGTTCGGAAAGATAGTCACGGATGCGCTGACCGACCCACATCCCGGCAAAGGCCGGAATCAGCGCCATTGAGGATTTCAGCGCGATGTCCAGATCGAAGGCGGACTGGCTGGCGAGCGACGGAATCCAGGCCACGGCGGCGAGAAAAAACGACAGGCTGATGGCCTGAAGGAATTCTTCCTTGCCGAGCCCAAGCGCCTGCAGATAGATCGCCACCGGCGCGCCGACCGAGCCGGTCAGCCCGGTCAACAGGCCGGAAAACGCCCCGACCGACGGCGACAGCCAGAATTCAGCCCCTTCGCGCACCGTCATGGACACGGCAAACATGTTGATCAGCGCATAGCAAATGATCACCACGCCCAGCACCAGGGTCAGTATCCACGGATCGATGCGGAACAGCATCACCGTTCCGCCCCAGGTGCCCGCGCAGAGCAGTAAATTCAGCGACCAGAAACGCCGGAAATGCTGCCCCAGCGCGCCACCCTGGCTGGCCTGCCAGATATTGGTAATCAGTACCGGGATCACGATCAACGGGATCGCATCGCGCAAACCGATGGTCGTGGTCAGGATGGCGATCGAGGTCAGGGGCAGGCCGAGCCCGATCACCCCCTTGACGCAACCGGCCGCGAGAAATGCACCGATCGCCGTGGTGATGAAGACCGAGTCCAAAGCGATCTGCCTGCGTTATCCGGCCAGGTTACCTGGCCGGCGGCGTGAGCCCGTCGGAAACCTCGATGTTTTCCGGCTCCAGCTTCAGTCCCGCATTCTCGGCTTCCAGGTGCAGCAGGATGGCGAAGTCGCAATCCGTATGGCCCCGGCCGACGGCGGACTGGACCATTTCGCGCGTGACGGCGGCGACCGGCATGGGAACGCCCAGCTCCCGCGCCAACGACAGGCCGAGATCCATGTCCTTCTTCAACAGCAGCGGCGTAAAGGTCGGGGTGAGGTCGAGATTGACGAAGCTCGGCGTCTTGTATTTCGAAAAGGTCGATCCCATCACGCTCTGGTTCATGAATTCCATGAAGTCGGACCGCTTCACGCCGTATTTTTCCGCCAGCACGCAAATCTCGGCCAAAGATTGCGTCACCACGCCGAGAAAGACGTTGTGGCAAATCTTCATGGTGCGCGCCATGTCGGCGTCACCCACATGGACCGCGCCATTGGGCGCGATCACCTTCAGCAGGGGCTCGACCTCGTCAAAGACATCCTTCGGTCCCGAGGCGACAATCGTGAGCCGCCGCGCCTTCACCACCTTGCCGTTGCCGCTGACCGGCGCGGCGAGGAAGGCCGCGCCACGGGCGGCGGTGGCCTTGCGGACAGCGTCGGACGCCTCGTCATTGACCGAGGTGCAGTCGATGAAAATCCGGGGTGTGGACTCCGTATTGGACAGCACGCCCTGGGGGCCGGAAATCACCTGGATCAGATCATCCGGGCCGCCGACCATGGTGAAAATCACGTCGCAGCCGGCAAGCTCGGCCGGTGAATCGACCACCTTGGCGCCATATTCCATAAGCGGTTCAGCCTTGGACCGGGTCCGGTTCCACACCGTCACGTCACAGCCCGCCTGCAGCAGCAGATAGGCCATGGGATAGCCCATGCGTCCCGCGCCGATCCAACCAATGGAAAGTTTGCCCATATCTTCATTCTCCCGATCATTATTCGCCATAACCCTGTCATCCCTCTTCTGATTCACGGATATTTATATGGCCGATCATCCTTGTATGCAATCGATTGCACCCCTATAAGAAAGAGGTTGCCCGGGAAAATTCAGGGAGCGTCAATCATGGCCCAGGGAAGGGTCACGCTACGCGACGTAGCACATCATGTGGGCGTACACCCATCAACGGTTTCCCGTGCGCTGAATCCGGAAACCCGGCACATGGTGACCGAGGAAATCGCCGCAAAGGTTTCCGAGGCGGCGCAATCCCTCGGCTATCGGCCGAATCCCATGGCCTACAGCCTGAAAACCAATCGCTCGCTCACCGTCGGCGTGATTATCCCGGATCTCACCAACCCGCTGTTTCCGCCGATCATCCGGGGAATCGAGGACGTGCTGGGCATGCATGGCTATACCGCCGTGATCGCCAATACAGACAATGATTTCGACCGCGAGGAAATCATTCTTGACCGCATGTGGGCGCGCCGCGTCGATGGGTTGATCCTGGCCACGGCGCGGCGCGACGATCCTTTGTTGGCGGAATACCGTGCCGAGGGCGTGCCGCTAGTGCTGGTCAACCGGGATGTGGACGATCACAGCATCCGGTCGGTGATCAATGATGACGCCGGGGGCATCCACCTCGCCGTCGCCCACCTTGCCGGACTTGGCCATCGGAGAATTGCCGATATCGCGGGGCCCCAGGCGTTGTCGACCGGGTTTCTGCGCCATCAGGCATATCGCGACGCCATGGGCGTCGAAGGGCTGGAAATCGATGATCGTTTGATCATGTTCTGCGACGCCTATTCCATTGAGTGCGGGCGTCGCCAGATGTCCGACCTGCTCGCCTCCCGTCGCGATTTCACCGCGGCGCTGGCCGGAAACGATCTGATTGCATTGGGATGTTACGATGCGCTGCGCGACGCCGGGCTATCCTGCCCACAAGACCTGTCCATCGTCGGGTTCAATGACATGCCGTTCATCGACAAGATGGCGCCGCCGCTGACCACGGTGCGTATCCGCCATTATGATATCGGCGCGGAGGCGGCGCGCGCGCTGCTGTCGGAAATCGATAATGGAACGGAGAGCTCGGTTGCCCAGATCCGGCTGCCCTGCGAATTGATCGTGCGCGGGTCCACGGCTCCGGTCTGAACCGGTTCAGCGGATACTCCGCGCCACGCCGAGCCCGGCCAGGAGCGCGCCGACGAACCACAGGGATTCCTCCATGCCGTAGGCGAGGGAAGCGATCGCGGGACCCGGACACAGACCGATCAACCCCCAGCCAATCCCGAACAGCACCGCACCGACGATCAATCCGCCATCGATGTCGGTCTTGTCGGGCAGGGAAAACCTGTTGGCGAAAACCGGGGTGTCGCGTTTCAAAACAAGGCGGAAGGCGATGAAGCTGACCACCAGCGCACCGCCGAGAACAAAGGCGAGGCTGGGATCCCAGGACCCCGTGAAATCAAGAAACCCAAGAACCTTTTCCGGGTTCACCATCTGGGAAATCGCCAATCCAAGACCGAAGATCAACCCACCAACAAGCGCGGCCACGAGCTTCATGACATTGCTCCCCAGCCTAATACGTGACGGGTGACGAAAACCGTCCCCGCGGCCACGCCGAGGAAAACCACCGTCGCCACAATGGAGCGCGGCGACAGTCGCGCCATGCCGCAGACTCCGTGACCGCTGGTGCATCCGCCGCCAATCCCGGTTCCAAGACCGACCAGCAACCCGCCGATCAGAAGAAGCGGAATGGATCCGTTGATCTGGATCGATTGCAGTTCACCACCGGCCAGGCGGTAAATTGCGACCCCGCCGACGAGCCCGATCAGGAACAGCGCGCGCCAGCCCATCTCACCCTTCGACGGGCTCAACAGGCCGCCGGCAATACCGCTGATCCCCGCGATGCGGCCATTCAGCCACAGCAGAAGGCTGGCCGAAACGCCGATCAGCGCACCACCGATCAGTGCCGAGATGGGGGTAAAATTTTCCATGAACTCTTCCGCTAGAATAAACCGCCAGAGCAGGTCTTACGCTATTTCCGCCGACCAGTCGCGGGTTTCGATGATTTCCCGCAGACGGTTGAGATAGGCACCCGAATAGGCCCCGTCAATGGCGCGGTGATCGAAGGATTGGGCCAATACGCCAACCGGGCGGATGGCGATTGAATCGCCTTGCGGTCCTTCGATGACCACCGGCTTCTTGCGCACGCCGTCGGTCGACAGAACCGCAACCTGCGGCTGGTTGATCACCGGCGCGGTAATCAATGTGCCGTAGGGGCCCGAGTTGGACAATGTATAGGTGCCCTCGGTCAAATCGTCGGGCGTCAACCCGCCGGACCGCGCCTTGCCGGCAAGCGCGCTGATCTCGCGCGCAATCTCGCGCAGGGATTTACGATGGGCGTCCTTGATCACCGGCACGATCAACCCATCCAGCCCGAGATCGACCGCAATGCCCAGATTGACCCGATGGTGAATGATCATGTTGTCGCCGTCGATGGAGGCGTTGATATTGGGATAGTCGGCAATGGCGTCGCACACCGCGCGCGCGATGAACGGAAGATAGGTCAGGCCGAAGCCTTCCGCCGTGCGCCACGCGTCTTTATGGGTAGCGCGCACCGCATCGATACGGAAGAAATCCGCTTCGACCGCCTGCAAGACGTGGGGGCTGGTCGCCTTGGACCGCACCATGTGATCGCCGATCTGCTTGCGCAGGCGGCTGAGCTTCACGATTTCGGGCGCATCGTCGCCGGTTTGCACGGGCCGTTTGGCGGGTGCCGAACCAATGGCAGCCAGCACGTCGCGCCTTGTGACCCGGCCATCGCGGCCGGTGCCGTTTATCTGGTCCGGATTGAGTTTATGTTCCCCGATCAAACGGCGCACCACGGGCGACAGCGGCAAACCGCGCGAATCCCTGTTGCGGACCGAGAGCGCCAATGCAGCCGCGCCATTACTGGGTTTTTCAGGCGACGGAGCTGATGTTTTCGCCGCGGAGGGCCGCGACGCGCCGGTGGTCAATGACGCTCCGCCCTCGGCGGCGATCACGCCGAGCCGGGTCCCCACATCGACGGTTTCGCCGTCCGCGATCAGGATTTCCATCAGCACGCCCGCCACGGGGGCCGGAATTTCCGTATCCACCTTGTCGGTCGACACGTCGAACAGGATATCGCCGGTGGCGAGCACATCACCGACGGATTTGCGCCAGGCCGTAACGGTGCCTTCGGTGACGGTCTCGCCAAGCTGGGGCATGATGACGTCGACGCTGGTGGTTTCAGAGGATGTTACCGCCGGCGCGCCGGCTTCGGCCAGCACGCCGAGCTTTGTCCCCACGTCGACGGTCTCGCCTTCACCCACGTTGATCTCCGCCAGCACGCCGGCCACTGGGGCTGGGATTTCCGTATCCACCTTGTCGGTCGAAACCTCGAACAAAACCTCATTGGCCTTGACCGTATCGCCGATTTTTTTATGCCAGACCGTGACCGTGCCTTCGGTCACCGTCTCGCCAAGCTGGGGCATTATGATGTCCATGGCCCGTTCAATCGCTCGAAATACGAATGGTCTCGACGATGCGCTCGACCGACGGCATGGCCAGATCCTCGAGAAAATCCGCCGACGGCAACGGAATATGCGGCGTGGTGATGCGCACGATGGGCCCGTCCAGATCGTAGAAACATTCCTCTGCCACGATGGACGACACTTCCGCGCCCCAGCCGCATAGCCGGGGATTTTCCTCGACCGTGAAAAAGCGCCCGGTCCTGGACGCCTCGCTCAGGATGGTCTGGGTATCCAGCGGCACCAGGCAACGCACATCAATCACCGTGGCGGAAATGCCATGCTCGGCCTGAAGCTTCTCGGCGGCCGCCATGGCGCGGGGCACCATGGCGGCAAGGGCCGCAATGGTTACGTCCGAGCCCTGGCGCAGCACATTCGCCTTGCCCAGCTCGACCACATGTTCGCCGTCCGGGACCTCGCCCTTGATGCCGTAGAGGGATTTCT
>CALGIA010000199.1 GCA_937916005.1 uncultured Rhodospirillaceae bacterium | reverse complement strand
CCGCCGCCATCAAGCCAACCGCCGTCGATTCCAGATAAGTTTCGACTTCGCCCATGCTGACCGGCGGCCGGTCGGCCAGATCAAATTCTCGCCCGTCTATCATCCGGTGTAAAAGAGAGATCGGAAAATTATCGATCTTCAGAACCTGGGCCAGTGAATCGCACAGACCGTGCCCCACATCGTCTCCCGCCTGAAGCCGGGTCAAGGTGTCGCGCCACCATTGCAGGCGCATCCGGCCGATCAGCATTTCACTGACATTATCGCCAATTGTTGCTATTTCCAGATTGAACGCGTATAGCGCAAGCAGCGATGGGCGGAATTCGTCGCTTGCGAACAGGGCCGACAGGTAACGATCCGGATCGAGACGGCGAACCCGGTCGGCACAAAACTTTTGAGAATCAGCTAGGCTCATTTCGTCGCTTTCCTGAGATATAGTACCCCTCGTGACTTCTATCGCAATTCTTGATCATCGCCTTTTGGATTCGGCCGTTAGCGCGGATTTGGCCGATATGGAAATTTTTGTGACCTCGGCGCGGGACATCGCCAGGGATCGGACACGCACGCCCGAACAACGACAGGACTCATTGCGCGACCTTGAAAACCATATCCATGGCGGCGGCGAGATTGTGCTGTGCCTGGCGCAGGCGGCATCGAAGGAAATCATTACGGAAAGATTCAAAAGCTGGAGCGAACTGATTTCCTGGGCCAGCTATTCCGCTGCTCCCCTGGGACGGCTGGTGCTCGGCCTCCACAAGGAAGACCGGCAAGCGGTGATCCCCATGGAATCCCTGTACAGCGCCTATTGCATTTTATCCCAAGTGGCCAATTGCGGCGTTGATTACCGTGACCATGGCCGGATTTACATTCCGGCCGACTGGATGCGGCGCGCCGGAGCGACCGCCGACCACTTGTCCGGCTCCCAGTCGGAACCAGAGCTTCGCGCCGCCCTGGATCAGGTTCTTGACGGGGTGGACCGCTTGCTGGCCGCGGCGCAACCCGCCGCCCGCATGATCAAGGATCCCCGTTTGAAATTCGGGGTGCTGACCGCCTATCTGGTGGCCATGACCTGGTCGCGAAAGCTGCGCCGCCAGGACCCGCTGGCCTCAATGATCACGCCAAGCGACTGGGAACGCCGCCTCGCCTCAATCCGGGCCCGGTTGAGCCTGTGGTTCCGGCGCGCCCGTATCCCTGTTCCGGCGGAGCATTAGAAATGGCGACGGTTCATGTCATCGGCGCCGGTATGGCCGGGCTGTCCTGTGCGGTAAAGCTGTCCGAGGAAGGCCGCAATGTGGCGGTCTATGAGACCGCCGCCCATGCCGGTGGACGCAGCCGGTCATTCATGGATGACAGCCTCGGTTGCCTGATCGATAACGGCAGTCACATGTTGATGGGCGGGTGCGATGCGACACGGGAATATATATCCCTGATCGGGTCGGGCCGCATGGTCACGGAAATCAAGCCGGCGGCCTATCCATTTATGGATCTCGCCACGGGTGAACGCTGGCGTTTACGGCCCAATGCCGGACGGATTCCCCTTTGGCTGATGTCGCCCAACCGCCGGGTGCCGGGATCGAAGGTCTCCGATTACAAGGATGTCCTGTCGATTGCACGCGCGGGACCGGGAGACAGCGTGGCCGACCGGGTCAACGTCAGGGGCGTACTCTATGACCGGCTTTGGCAACCCCTGTCGCGCGCGGTTCTCAATACGGATGCATCGGAAGGATCGGCGGCGCTGCTTTGGGGTATGATGCGGGAAACGCTTCTGCGCGGTGAAACGGCGAGCCGGCCGTTTTTCTTTCATCGCGGATTGTCGCCGGCCCTGGTTGATCCAGCACTGCAAAAACTCAAGGAGCGCGGCGTCGAAATTCGCATGAAGGCGCGTCTGCGCGGCCTTAGCTGGTATGATTATCGGGCCAATGCGCTGATTTTTTCCGAAGGGCAATTGCGGGTGACGCCGGAAGACAGTGTCGTGCTTGCCGTGCCGCCCGAGATCTGCGCCGATATCTGGCCTGAAGTTGTCGTCCCCACCCAGTCACGCGCTATCATCAACGCCCATTTCAGGCTCGATCAACCGATCGAGTTGCCATGGGGCGCACCGTTTCTCGGCCTAATCAACGCAGAAATCCAGTGGCTGTTCATGCGCGGCAACGTTTTGTCGGTGACCATCAGCGCCGCGGACCGGCTGGTCGATCAACCGGCGTGGAAACTGGCCAATATGCTATGGACGGAAATCACCACCGTGCTGGGCCGTAATCTTGGCCGGGTCCCGCCGTGGCGCATCATCAAGGAACGGCGCGCGACCTTTGCCCAAACACCGGACCAAAGCATGATGCGGCCCCAGACCAAAACCAGCCTGCGCAATCTGTTCCTCGCCGGTGACTGGACTGCAACGGGCTTGCCGGCCACCATTGAAAGCGCCGTAACATCCGGCTTCAAGGCGGCGCAGCTGAT
>CALGIA010000198.1 GCA_937916005.1 uncultured Rhodospirillaceae bacterium | reverse complement strand
GTCAGGCTTTTGACATTGCTGACGGCGACGTCCTTGAACTCACCGGTGAAGAGGGGGTTGATCTGGTACCCCAGCGATCCGGAACTTTCCGATCCGAGCCAGGTGAGATGCTCGCCGATCCAGGGGGAGGCGCAATTGTCGGCGCCTTCCTTGATCATTTGCGCAATTGTCGGGCTGACGCCGTGAATGCTGCATATGGGGTTGCTGCTGGTGTGAACCAGTATGGGCGCGTCCAGCACCGCCGGGTCCCACCCGAACGCGACCGGGTAATTCACTTCCACGAAGTCGATGAGCCCGGCCTTTCGGGCTTTGATGATCCGTTCATCCTGAGACGGATCTTCCCATCTGGCGCCGAGCATTACCCCGTCTTGACCGGTATTTTCACTCTGCATCAAATATTCCAAATTATGGCGGCGCAGCATGGAATTGGGCCGCCACCCATCGCCCCGACTATACAGCCGCTCGGGAATCCTCGCCAGAGATTCATAATCTGTTCGTTATGGCCGGAAAGGACAAATTGTCGCGGCCGCGAAGTTGATGAATTCCCTTGGAGTTTTGGGCCTTAACAAAAATTTAAGCAAGACGACGCTTCACTGTGTCCAGCAACCACCCAAGGAGCTATTTCGTGAGTGATATAGAAGGCCTGAAAGATCGTGTGGAGCAGGCGGTCCAACAGCTATCGTCCGTCCAGGGCGCCCGGCAGGGACAAAATCAGAATTTAACCAGCCTTCTCGGGAATCTTGAGAAAAAATTCCAGTCCCGCACCGTCGAGTTGGATTATTGCAATTCCCAGATCGAGATGCTGATACAGGACAATGCCCATCTTTCGGAGTTGCTGGAACGGCTCATCCATTTGATTGAAAGTGAGCGGGTAAGCGGAGAAGACGATCCCTTGATCCGTGCATCCACCATGGCGGCCACGTTGCTCCAGAACTGGTCCGCCCCGGAAGAAACCGGCGATGAGGCTGCCGAAATGCCCGAGGCTTTCGGGCCGCCGCAACTTGCCCCGGAAGCCCCCGAACTTGTCTCACAAGACAGTCTTTCCGATTCTTTTGAAGATGTATCGGCCGAAGAACTCGAAGCCGAGGCGCTGGATGGTCTCGACGTCGAAATCCCTGAACTGGTTGCCGTCGCGATTGCCGCGGCTCAGGAGACCGACGTCGATGATTTCGACGTGAGCGTAGCTGACGATGCGGTTGCGGTGGAAGAGGTTGCCGAGGAAGTTGTTGAAGACGATATGATGGGTGAGCCCGTTGCCGTCGACCTCGACATTCCCGATTCCGAAGATCTTTCCGACGATGGTCTTGCCGACGAGATCGAGGAAGATACGGAAGCCAGCATCCGGGCGATGATGGCCCGGCTCGAGGCGGCGGCGCTTGACGCCAAATTCTCGTCAGAAGAAAATTCCGAGGAAGGTCCTTCTGCTTCGGTACAGGTCGCCTGACACCGCGCAATAATTTATCCATTAAAAAAGCCCGGCGCCGATGCCGGGCTTTTTTGTGTCAGAAAATATTTCCCCGTTCATATTGTACCGGCCACGGAACCGATTTCGCCTTGAGAGCATTGGCGGCGTGTAGCGGCCAGTGCGGGTCATGCAACATGGACCGCCCAAGCAACACAAGGTCGGCGCGGCCATTGGCGATGATTTCCTCGGCGCTATCGGGGCTGTTGATCAGCCCGACCGCGCCGGTGGCGATTCCGGCATCACGCCTGACGGCTTCGGCCAGGGGGACCTGATATCCCGGATGGACCGGGACCTGTTGCCGCCGGTCGGCGCCGCCGCTGGAACAATCGATCAAATCCACATCGCCGCGCGCCTTCAGTATTTTTGCCAGCGCGATTGTTTGCGCCAGGTCCCAGCCACCTTCGACCCAATCCGTGCAGGACAGACGGATAAACAGCGGCAGGTCGGCGGGCCATTCACCGCGCACCCCGTCGATCAGCTGCAGGAGAAACCGGCTTCTTCCCGCGAGGTCGCCGCCGTAGCCATCTTTTCGCAGGTTGCTCAACGGAGACAGGAATTCGTGGGCCAGATAGCCATGGGCGCAGTGGAGTTCGAGGAGTTGAAACCCGATGTCCCGGGCGCGCCGTGTGGCGGTGACGAAAGAGTCGATCACGCCGGCGATCTCGCTGTGATCCATCTCCATCGGCACTGAATGGTCGACCGTATAGGCCTGCGGGGAAGGCCCGATCACATCCCAGCCACCGGCGTCGGGCAAGAGCGGCCGGGTGCCTTCCCAGGGTCTGGAAACGGATGCCTTGCGTCCGGCATGGGCGAGTTGAATCGCCGGCACGGCGCCCTGTGCGCCGATAAACGCGACGATCCGCCGAAACCCATCGGCCTGGGTATCGTTCCAGAGCCCGAGGCATCCCGGCGTGATCCGGCCGCGTGCTTCCACATGGGTCGCTTCCGTAAACACGATGCCCGCGCCGCCTGCCGCCCGCGCGCCGAGATGGACGAAATGCCAGTCGTCGGGCACGCCGTCCACGGCCGAATACTGGCACATGGGCGATACGGCGATTCTGTTGCGTGACGTCACGGACCGGAAGGAGATCGGCTGGAACAGCCGGGGCTCGCCATCGCGTTTCAGAATGCGCCGATTGCTTTCACCGTCTGTCTCTTTCATCGCTCCCCCGTTTCAGCCCGCATTGCCTGATGGGTAATTTCGCCGGTAAAGCCGGGCATGTTGGCAAAATCATCCCGCGCCCTGGCGCGCGCATCGGATGCCAGCGCCCGGTTGAGATCCTCAAGCGTATCGAACACCATCTGCGCCACCATCAATTCGCCGCCCGTCGTGACCGGAAACGGGTCATCGAAATCCACCGGATGATGCAGGATAAGATCCCTTATGCCGGGAAACTGCCATAGCAGCGGTGCATGGAATTCCCGGTAGTAATCCACGAAGGCGCGGGGGTTTTCCGCTTGTCCCCGATAGCGGACGAAATAGGATACGCTCATTGGAATTTCTCGTGTTTTTCCTGTTGCAGGCCGCGAAACCCTTGGATTTTAACTAAATTCATGGGCCGCAGACGAAATGTTAAGAGCAATTATTTATACTTATACTCGTTGGAGCAATCGGGAAGACCCATAATTTATTCGTGGGAAGCCCTGAAAATAACGGTTTGGGGAATTTTATGATGGTCGGCACGGATCTCTCAATGCTGCGGGTTTTGATCGTCGATGACCAGAGTACCATGCGATCCATTATCCGGACCCTGTTGAAGCAGGTTGGAATTGGTCAGGTAAATGATGCGACCAATGGCGAAGAAGCCCTGAACTGGCTGAAAAATTCCAGCGCCAAATATCCCGACCTCATCATCACCGATCTTCATATGGACGGAATGGACGGGATGGAGC
>CALGIA010000197.1 GCA_937916005.1 uncultured Rhodospirillaceae bacterium | reverse complement strand
ATACTGATCTTGCCATGGATCTGTCCTCTATTTCTTATGTCGGCGACGTATGATCAGCGAATCGCTTCTCTTTTTCTTGTTTCGCGTTCGCTTGCCCTTTGTGGGCACGCCCCAGGGCGACACCGGATGACGACCGCCCGATGTGCGGCCTTCACCACCGCCATGAGGATGATCAACCGGGTTCATCGCGACGCCGCGGACCGCCGGTCGTTTGCCGAGCCAACGATTGCGTCCCGCCTTGGCCTTGTTGATATTCTTGTTGTCCGGGTTGGACACGGCGCCGATGGTCGCCATGCACTGCGCCGGCACCAGGCGCGCCTCGCCCGAGCTTAACCGAAGCTGCGCGAACCCACCGTCCTTGCCGACGAGCTGAGCATAGGTGCCAGCGGCGCGCGCGATCTGACCGCCCTTGCCCGGACGCATTTCGATATTGTGAATAATCGTTCCAACCGGAATGTTTTCCATGGGCATCGCATTACCCGGCTTTATATCGCACCGTTCGCCGGACACCACCGCATCGCCTTCACGCAGGCGCTGGGGCGCGAGGATATAATTCGACTCCCCGCCTGCATATTTGATCAGGGCGATAAATGCCGATCGATTGGGATCATACTCGAGACGCTGAACCTCACCGACCACGTCGAAATTCCGCCGCTTGAAATCCACCAGACGGTAGCTCTGCTTATGCCCGCCGCCGCGATGACGCATGGTTATGCGACCGGTATTATTGCGCCCGCCCTTGCTGCTCTTGCCCTCTGTCAGGCGCTTGACCGGCTTGCCCTTCCAAAGCTCGGACCGGTCTACAAGGACCAGCCCGCGCTGCGAGGAGGTGACCGGCTTATATGACTTTAGTGCCATGCCTTAAATTCCCATGCTCACGTCGATCGAATGCCCGTCTTCGAGGCAGATGATCGCTTTTTTGTAATCTGAGCGTTTGCCCTTACGGCCTTGAAACCGCTTTGTTTTTCCGTTCTGACGAATGGTGTTGACCGCCTTGACCTTGACGCTGAACAACAACTCGATCGCCGCCTTGATCTCGGGTTTATTCGCCGTCAGGGGAACCCGGAAAGTCACTTGATTATGCTCGGCCCCGAGGGTCGATTTTTCCGTGATCATCGGAGACAGGATCAGATCATAGGCCTGATTTTCCGTCACCTTGATATTGGCGCCGCTATGAACCTTCATGCCAACCGCTCCTCGAGATGCTTGACCGCATCCTTGGTCAACACCAGCGTTTCCCGCCGCAAAATGTCATACACATTGGCGCCCTGCTGGGGCAGCACATCCAGATTGGGAATGTTTGCCGCCGCGCGCGCGAAATCTACATTCACTTCGGGGCCGTCGATAATCAGAACCGACCTGGCGCCGAACAATTTCAAACGCGCCACCAGTTCACTGGTTTTGAAATCCTTGAGTTTGGCCTCATCCAGCAAAATCAGTTTGCCGTCAGCCAACTTGCTGGACAGGGCGCAACGCAACGCCATTTTACGCACCTTTTTTTGGAGCTTGTGGCTGTGGTCACGCACAACCGGCCCAAACGAAACCGCGCCGCCGCGTTGCTGCACCGACCGCGAACTGCCCTGACGGGCACGGCCGGTCCCCTTTTGGTTGAAAGGTTTCTTGCCTGTGCCGCTGACTTCGCTGACCGACTTGGTCTTGTGGGTTCCCGCCCGGCGTTTGGCGAGTTGCCAATTGACCATGCGCGCCAGGATATCGCGCCGTATGCTTACGCCAAACACACCGTCGCTCAGATCCAAAGACCCGGCTTTCTTGTTATCTATCGTGACGACATCGCACTTCATCGTCTTTACTCCGACTTATCTTCAACGGCGGCATTATCACCAGCCTGTTGGTCCACGGCATCTTCCGCGGGAGCTTGATCGGCCGCATGATCTGCAACCGGGGCGCCGCCGCGCAGTGCTGCGGGGAACGGAACCCCATCGGGAACCGCCTTTTTTGTCGCATCCGACACCAGGACATAACCGCCCTTCGATCCCGGCACCGAGCCGCGCACCATAATCAGGCCACGTTCCGGATCGGTCGAAATTACCACGAGGTTTTGCGATGTGATCCGCTTGGCCCCCATGTGACCGGCCATTTTCTTGCCTTTGAACACCCGTCCCGGATCCTGGCTGTTACCGGTCGAACCGTGCGACCGGTGACTGATGGAAACGCCGTGCGACGCTTCCAGCCCGGCGAAGTTATGGCGCTTCATGGCGCCCGCGAAGCCCTTGCCGATGCTGGTCCCGACCACATCGACCGGCTGCCCGGAAATGAAATGATCGGCTGAAATTTCACTTCCCACCTCCAGCAAGGCATCGCCGCTAACGCGGAATTCAACGAGTTTGCGTTTCGGCTCCACTTTGGCGCGGGCGTAATGGCCACGCATGCCCTTTGAGACATTCTTGACCTTCGCCGCTCCAACGCCAAGCTGGACCGCGTTATATCCGTTGGTTTCCTCGGTCTTCACATCGACAACCTGACAATTGTCCATTTGTAGAACGGTCACCGATTCATGGGTTCCGTCATCCGTAAAGATACGGGTCATTCCCATTTTTTTTGCGATCACGCCTGTCCGCATAATCCTGGCCCTACAACTTGATCTCGACATCGACGCCGGCCGCAAGGTCGAGCTTCATAAGAGCGTCGACGGTTTGCGGGGTTGGGTCGATGATGTCGAGAAGACGTTTATGCGTGCGGATTTCAAACTGTTCGCGCGATTTCTTGTTCACATGCGGTGACCGCAGCACGGTAAATTTTTCGATCTTTGTGGGCAACGGAATGGGGCCGCGTACTTGTGCGCCGGTCCGCTTCGCGGTGCTGACAATTTCGCCCGTCGACTGATCCAGTACCCTGTGATCAAAGGCCTTCAGCCGTATGCGAATGTTTTGATTATTCATGATCGATCCCTGAAACCGCGAGTTTCATTGTATTCCGTCTATTCCGTAATGCCGGCGACGACGCCGGCGCCCACTGTCCGTCCGCCTTCGCG
>CALGIA010000196.1 GCA_937916005.1 uncultured Rhodospirillaceae bacterium | reverse complement strand
GGGGAATGATCGCCATAGCCGTTGGACGCAAACCCGCCGGCCAGATCAAAATCAGGTAAAGCACCCCTGCCGCTGCAATAGCGCCCACAATCTGAGCAACCCAATAGGGAATAATCTGTCCTGCCGGGAAACGCCCGCCAACGAAAAGGCCAATCGTCACCGCCGGATTAAAATGGCCACCTGAAATATGGCCAACCGCATATGCCATCGTCAGGACGGTTAACCCAAAAGCCAGCGAAACACCGACAAAGCCAATACCAAGCTGAGGAAAAGCAGCAGCAAGCACGGCGCCACCACAGCCACCAAACACGAGCCAGAAGGTTCCGAGGGCTTCTGCTCCCATTTTATTTACGAGAGGCACCGACTATTCCTTTGCGTTATCAACGAATTTAAAATGGCGAGGTCACAAGCAACAGGGATCAAGCCGCGTATCCCAGACGCCGCCCAAACCCATGCTCGCTTTATTTTGGTCCCATAAACCACCAGAGAATGACACCAATTAACGGCAAGAGGATAACAACGAGAACCCAAATGACTTTTTTGACGGTTTCCACCGAACTCGTCACGATCTTGTAAACGGCAAAAATATCAATCGCCAACAGGATCAGGCCAAAGATGCCCATATTTCCAAAATCCATAATCTCCTCCTCTATTGTTTTGCCCGGACGCTCTTCAAAAATCTTTCTTCCCGAATTACAGAACAAATATCAAAAAAATGAACCGATAAAATCGTATAGTGAGAACAGGCGGTTGGAATCAACCCCGTGACTGACGGCGAGGACGATAAAATCGTCGATTTCCTTGACGGTCAGAGCATGGACATGGGAGATTCCGCCATGCTCATGGACGGCGATGGCGGTGAAGAAAGTGCCGATGGCCTGCCAGATGGTGAGCTTTCCGGAGAAGATTACGGAATTGACATGGATATGGACGTATCTCACCAAGATGCACTCGTTGAAATATACGTGAGTTCTGGGGAAAGAATGGGGCGGGAGTGTAGGGAATCATTGGCTTGATCCGGGGGTGGAAGATCCCCCGCAAGCCGTGGAATTTTCTCTCCCGGGTCAAGCCGGTCCCGTCCAATGCTGCCCGCATAACACCCCATGGCGTTGTCCGGGACGGCCCTGAAATATTATTTTTTGGCATAACCATATTCGGTATTGAATTGGTAACATTTATCCTCTACATGACAAATTCTAGACGCAAACGCACGTGCCGCTGGCCCTGAGTGGTGTATGTAACGACGGACGCGTCCTTTTTGGCTTTACCGGGAAATACCCGGACTAGAAGGGGTGTGACGATGTTGGCAACGGATACTGGCGCGCGTAGGCGCCTGCGCAAGAACTCCCGACGATTCCAGGCTGATAACACGCTGAAAGCGACGATTTCGCTTGTCGCCGAACCGGCGGAAGGCCTGCGCCTGCCAGAACGGCAGGGCGATATGCCGCCGCGGGTCGCCGAATATCTGGCGACTCACGAATTCGGCGGCCCGTGCGTGGTGGTTGATGTCGATGTGGTCGAGCACAACTATATCACCATGTCGCGCGCCCTGCCGGTCGGCCGGATATTTTACGCGGTGAAGGCCAACCCGGCGGATGAAGTGATCGAACGGCTGGCCTCGCTGGGTGCCTGTTTCGATGCCGCCAGCCCGAGCGAGATCGATCTATGCCTGAGCTACGGCGTGTCGCCGGACCGGATTTCCTATGGCAACACCATCAAGAAACAGCGCGACATCCAATATGCCTATGCCCACGGTGTGCGCATGTTTGCCTTCGACAGCGATGCCGAACTGGAGAAGCTGGCCGAATCCGCGCCGGGGTCCATGGTTTACTGCCGTGTCCTGATGGAATGCGACGGCGCGGAATGGCCGTTGTCGCGCAAGTTCGGTTGTGAACCGGAGATGGCGCTGCGCCTGCTTGTAAAGGCCAACAACATCGGGCTCGACCCGTGTGGCGTGTCCTTCCATGTGGGGTCGCAGCAGACCGATCTGGGCCAGTGGGATATCGCGCTGTCGCGGGTTTCCGGCCTGTTCGAGGATGCGCGCCGTCTCGGCGTCAATTTGCGCATGATCAATCTGGGCGGCGGCATGCCGGCGCGTTACCGATCCGACGTGCGCCCGCTGGAGGATTATGCGGACGCGATCATGGGCGCCATGATGCGCCAGTTTGGACCGGCTCTGCCCGAAATGATTTTCGAGCCGGGCCGTTCGATTGTCGGGGATGCGGGCGTCATCCAGGCGGAGGTCGTGCTGATTTCGCGCAAGTCCGACGATGACGATACCCGCTGGGTCTATCTCGACATCGGCAAATTCTCCGGACTTGCGGAAACCATGGACGAATCCATCAAATACCGTTTCGTGACGCCCCATGATGGCGGCGAAACCGGCCCGGTTAACCTTGCCGGCCCGACTTGTGACAGTGCCGACATCCTGTATGAAAAGGCGGGGTACACATTGCCGCTCGATTTGAAAATCGGCGACAAGATACAGATCCTGTCGACGGGCGCCTATACGACCACCTATTCGGCCGTGAACTTCAACGGCTTCGCGCCGCTTCAGTCCGTCTGCATATAGGACCGATCTAGGCCCGAGCGCCGCGATTTTGCCGGCAGGTGAAAATCGCGGGCTTTTTGCCCGTGATATTGTACAATATGGGCAGGAGTTTCCATTTGTTCGATACTACGGAAATTTTCCGGTTCATTTTAAAAACCCTGGGGAGATCTTGGCATGAATCCTGATTCGGGCGTTCATGCCGGGCCCGTGAAGGATGTTGTTTCATGGCTCGCCGAGCATGAGGAAATAACGAGTCTTCAGGCGGCGGTCTGCGACCTCAACGGTATCCTCCGCGGCAAACGCATTCCCATTGAGCAGGTGACAAAGGTACTCGACGGCAGCATCCGCATGCCCCTGTCGATCGTCGGGGTCGATATCTGGGGCGAGGACATCGTTGGCAACGAGCATGTCTTTGCGAATGGCGATATGGACGGACACTGCATTCCGACAGGCCGGGGGGTTATACCGGTGAACTGGACATCGCGTCCGAGCGCGCTCATTCCACTTTGGATGTTCGAGGAAGGCGCCCGGCCGTTTCTCGCCGATCCGCGCCAGGCGCTTGCCCGGATTGTCGAACGGTACCGGGTACTCGGGCTGCGGCCCGTCGTTGCAACCGAACTGGAATTCTATCTGGTCGATCCGGATGCGGAGAGCGCCGTTCCGCCAATCTCCCCTTATACGGGAAAACGCCTCGATTCCGACGCAATCCTCTCCATTGATGAACTTGACGATTTTGGCGATTTTTTCTGGGACGTCTATGAGGAATGCAGGAAGCAGAACCTGCCCGCGGATGCGGCGCTCGCCGAGAATGGCGTCGGACAATTTGAAATCAATATGCGGCACACATCCGACCCGCTGAAAGCGGCGGACGATGCGGTGCTTTTCAAGCGATTGGTCAAAGGGGTCGCACGGAAGAACCGGCTTTCGGCGACTTTCATGGCCAAGCCATACGGCACCCGGTCCGGAAGCGGGTTTCATGTGCATTTCAACATTATCGATGAGGACGACCGGAACATCTTCGACAACGGGACGAGCGAGGGATCCCCGATTCTTTCGCGCGCGGTCGCGGGGTTGCTGAAGGGGATGCCGGAATCGACGCTGATATTCGCGCCGCATTTCAATTCCTACCGCCGCCTGCGCCCCGATACCCATGCGCCCACTTTAGCTTCCTGGGGGTATGAGAACAGAACGACGGCTATCCGCATCCCCGGCGGCAACCATGCGTCACGGCGCATTGAACATCGCGTCGCCGGCGCGGACGCCAACCCTTATCTCGTCATTGCAGCAATCCTCGGTGCGGCGCTTTACGGTATTGAGAATGAACTCGCGCCGCCCGACCCGGTTCGCGGCCGCGCATATTCGGAGCGCCTCCCGAAACTGCCGGCGGACTGGGCGTCCGCCGTGAATGCGTTCGAGGACGGCGAGATTATTCCGGCATTCTTCGACGAGGCGCTCCGAAGCATGTTCGTGGCCTGCAAGCGGCAGGAAATAGATGGCTTTGCATCCAACGTTACCGATTTCGAATTCGCGGCTTATCTCGAGATCATATGATGACCGGCACGGCTCACGCCTATGCGGGGGACGGCTCCTATCCCGGCAGCTACTACGCGGCCTCGGCAAACGCCACCCGGAATCCGGTGATCCTGACTGGCGGGGAGGTGGCGGATATCTGCGTCGTCGGCGCCGGCTATACCGGCCTGTCCACGGCAATCCACCTCGCCGAAAAGGGCTATGACGTCACCCTTGTTGAGGGCGCCCGTGTTGGATGGGGCGCGTCGGGCCGCAATGGCGGGCAGGTGGTGAACGGTCTCAACGCCGGGTTGGATGTTATCGAGCGGCGGCATGGGCCGGAAACGGGCGCCTTCGTCGGTGGGCTTCTGCAGGAAGGCGCCCGGATCATTTACCGCCTGGTGGATCGCTACGGCATTGATTGCGACCTCAAGCATGGCAACGTTTATGCCGCCTATACGGCCAGGCACATGCGCGCGCTGGAAGCGAAGCAGGCGCTGTGGCGGCGGCACGGTATGGACGATCATGAAATGCTCGATCGGGACGGTATCCGCCGGCACGTCGCCAGCGACCTCTATGAAGGGGGCATGATGGACCGGTCCGGCGGGCATATGCATCCGCTGAATTTGGCCCTTGGCGAAGCCCGCGCCTTCGAATCTCTGGGCGGGCGGATTTTCGAACTGTCGCCGGTGACGGGAATCGATCGGTCCACCGGACAAACCACCGGGAAAACCACTGTAAAGACGTCCACGGGAACCATCACGGCGAACACCGTCGTACTTTGCGGCAATGCCTATCTCGGACAGGCCGTGCCGGAACTTGCCGCGCGGGTTATGCCCGTATCGACCCAGATGATCGCGACCGAACAGCTTGACGCCGAACGCGCGGCTTCGCTCCTCCCGACGGATATGTGCGTTGAGGACGCCCGGTACATACTGGATTATTTCCGGCTTTCGGCGGATCGGCGCCTGATCTTCGGCGGCGGTGTCGTCTATGGCGGCACCGATCCGGCCGATATCGTCGCAAAAATCCGCCCCAACATGGAAAAGGTGTTTCCATCGCTCCGGGGAATCGGGATTGATTATGCGTGGAGCGGAAATTTCGCCCTTTCCTTCACGCGGGTTCCCCAGCTTGGGCGGCTTGGGGAGAATGTCTATTTCGCGCACGGCTATAGCGGCCATGGCGTGACGGGCTCGCATCTGTTCGGCTGCATTCTGGCCGAGGCAATCGATGGCGACCTGTCGCGTTTCGATGGGTTCGCAGGACTTCCCTGGGTGTCGTTTCCAGGGGGGGCGGCTGCTCCGCGCACCTTATTCGACCGTCGGGTCCTGGTGGTATGCAGTTCGCGACAAGGTGGGATTATGAGAATTGGAATCCTGCAGACCGGGCATTCGCCGGACGAACTCCGCGATGTACATG
>CALGIA010000195.1 GCA_937916005.1 uncultured Rhodospirillaceae bacterium | reverse complement strand
TTGATGGAAATGCCGCCGGTGTCGAATGTCACGCCCTTGCCGACGAAGGCGACGGGGCGCTTGTCCCTGGCCTTCGGCGCGCCGTTCCAGCGCATGATCGCCATCTTGGGTTCGCGCGCGCTGCCCTGGGCCACGCCGAGCAACGCGCCCATGCCGAGCTTTTCCATCTGGGCGCGGCCAAGCACCTGGACCGTCACGCCCAGCTTGGCAAGCGATTGCGCCTGTGCCGCCAGGGATTCCGGATAGATCACATTGGCCGGTTCGGACACCAGGTCGCGGGTCATGAACACCCCGTCGGCGATCTTGGTCATGGGCTGATAGAGCTTGCGCGCATCCGCATCGTTGGGAGTGGTGACGGTCACCGTCTGAAGGCTTCGTTTCTCGTTCGGCTTGAGGGTGGTGCGGTATTTGTCGAAGCTATAGCTGCGCAACAGCGCGCCATAGGCCATGTTGGCGGCAATTTCCGCCGGCTTTAGTTTTGAACCCTTGACCGGATCGGCTGCGACCATGACGGTTTTTTCGCCGGATTTTTCAAGCAGGGCGACGATAGCACCGCCGAATGACTGCGCGGCGAGGTCATCAAATTTTTCAGGTTTCCCGAGTCCGGCCAAAACGATCCGGCTGGCCCTGACGCCGGCCGGCGCCACCAGCGACAGCGTTTGCCCGGCAGCTCCATTGAACCGGCTTGCCTTGATGCCGCGCTGGATTGCGCCATTGGTCGCCTTGTCGAGCCGCTGCGCCGTTGCGCCAAGTTCTCCACCATCGAGGACACCGGCGACGATGGCGCCGGACCGGGGCATGGATGGCGCCGAAATTCCGATCTTCATGACATAAGCTCCAGAAAATTATGCGTGATGGATTGCAATGTAACTATGCAGGCCGCAAATGGAAGAACCGAATGTTCCTTTCGCCCAATCGGGATTATAGTGCCGCCGTGAACAGAGCCGAAAGATACATATTCCGTCAGCTGTTCTGGTGGACGGTCTTCATCGCGATATCCCTGACCTGCGTGGTCTGGCTAACGCAATCGCTGCGCTTTGTCGAAATGATCGTCAACCGGGGTGCGTCGGCGCCGATATTTCTGTATCTGACGCTGCTGCTGCTACCGACATTTCTGTCCCTGATCCTGCCGATTGCAACATTTACGGCCGTGTTGTTCGGCTACAACAAGATGATTCTCGATAGTGAGCTGGTTGTCCTGCGCGCGTCGGGCTGGAGCCAGTTTGCCCTCGCCCGGCCCGCCATAATTCTGGCGGCGATTTTGACTCTGGTGGGCTACTTCCTGACGGTCTTTTTGATCCCCGCGTCATATCGCGAGTTCAAGGAATTGCAGTTCCATTTGCGCAATTCCTATTCGACGGTGATCCTGCAGGAAGGCGTCTTCAACCCCGTCATGACGGGAATCACGGTCTATATTCGCGACCGGTCCCCCAGCGGGGAACTGCTGGGCATCATCATTCATGACAATCGAAAACCATCGAAACCGGTCACCATGATGGCGGAACGCGGCGCCATCGTCGCGGGCGAAAAAGGGCCGCGGGTCGTGATGGCCAACGGCAATCGCCAGGAAATACAAGGTGACCATGGCCGGCTGACACTGCTTTATTTCGACAACTATACATTCGAACTCAGCGGTCTGGTCGATCCGCCCAACACCCGCGTCCGAGATTCGCGTGAACGCTATCTGCACGAACTGTTTTTTGCCAAGGAACGATCGGACGAAGTCTGGGATTTCCAGAAATTGAGAATGGAGGGCCACCATCGGCTGGCCTCACCGCTTCTGGGGCTGGCCTTCGTTCTGACCGGGCTCGCCTTTCTATTGGCCGGCGACCTCAACCGGCGCGGCCAGATCAAGCGGGTCGTCCCCGCAATTGCCGTCGTGGTCGCAATCGAAGCGGCAATGCTGGCAGCCAAGAGCTATGGCGAGAAATTTCCTGAACTGGGAACTCTGATGTATGTGATTGCGTTGTTGCCGTTCCTGTCGGGGTGCTATGCGCTGATTCGCGATCCGAGAAAACGGCGGCGGCCGGCTCGCCTGGCCCCGTCATCCACGCCGACCACGTAACCCGACCAGGAACCAGACGGAATGGCGCGCCCATCGACCACCTTGAACGGCTATATCGGCCGCCAGTTTCTGGTCTGGGTCTTTTTCATGGTTCTCGCCCTGGTCGGGATCATTTTTCTGTTCGACACGCTCGAACTTCTTCGGCGAACATCGGGGCGCCATGATGCGACCATCGGCGTCGTCATCAGCATGGCGCTTTTCAAGACTCCGTACATGATCGAAAAATCGATTCCGTTCTCGATCTTGTTTGGCGCGATGTTCCTGTTCTGGCGGCTCAATCGGAGCAACGAAATCGTCGTGATACGATCGGCAGGCGTTTCGGGGTGGCAATTTCTTGCGCCGGTGATCGTGCTGGCGATGCTCATCGGCACCGTGAACGTCACTGTGTTCAATCCCCTCTCGTCGGCAATGCTGCTCCGCTACGAACAGATGGAAGCAAAATTTATCCGCGGAAAATCCAGCCTGGCCGCTGTTTCGGACGAAGGTATCTGGCTGCGTCAGGCAACCGAAACCGGACATTACATCATCCACGCCAACAAGGTATCGCCAAATGAAATGCGGCTGGAGAATGTGATCATCTTCCTGATGCAGAATCAGGACAGCTTCGTCGGGCGCGTCGACGCTCCGGCCGCACGGCTTAAAGACGGCTATTGGTTGCTTGAAAATGTGAAGATCACCGGTCCGGATCAGCCGCCCCGCAAGCTGGACCTATACAGGATCGGGACAGACCTGACACCGGAAAATATTCAGGATAGCTTCGCACCGCCGGAAACATTGTCATTTTGGGACCTGCCGCATTTCATAGCGGTCCTGGAAGCGGCCGGGTTTTCCGGATTGCGCCACCAACTCTACTGGCACTCCCAACTCGCCCTGCCGCTGCTGCTCTGCGGCATGGTGTTGCTGGCCGCGACCTTTTCATTGCGTCAAATCCGCAGAGGTGGAACCGGAATACTTATCGTCGGTGGGATTGCATCCGGATTCCTGCTGTATTTTCTGTCGGACGTCGTCTCCGCGCTGGGAATCTCAGCACGGATTCCGATCGTTCTGGCGGCCTGGAGCCCGGCCGTGATCAGTTGTCTCCTCGGCGCCGCAATGACGTTTCATCTGGAAGATGGTTAACAGTCATTTGGATTATGATTAAGAAAAAATGGCTTAATACCGCCAATAAATAGATAAAAATAACGATAAATCTGATCCATGATAATTGCCACCATGGGGGTTCTGGGGCTATAGTCCCACGGCGGCATCTCAAAGTTGGCGCATACCCTGGGGCATTGGGCTTCCAGGACGCAGATGGCCGGGGATCGGAAGCGATTATGTATCGACGTTTGTTGTTTATCGTCGCTCTTGCTTTGGCGATTGGACCAGAATCTTCCTTTGCGCAGCAGGTCCAGCGGATCGCCGCCATAGTTAATGACGACATCATTTCCCAATATGATCTGAATTCGCGATTGCGATTGGTGATCGTCTCATCCCAAATCCCGGACACTGCGGATGTGCGACGCCGCATCTCGCCCCAGGTCTTACGCTTGCTCATCGACGAACGGCTCCAGTTACAGGAAGCCAAGCTTCGGAATATTTCGGTCACCAAAAAGGACATGAGCCGGTCGATCATAAATATCGAACGGCAGAATAAAGTTCCGGAAGGCGGGTTCGATCGATTCCTGTCCCAAAACAATATTGAGGCGCAAACCGTCCGCGATCAGATCCGCGCTAATATCGCCTGGTCCAAACTGGTCGGACGCCGGCTGCGGCCCCGCGTATCGGTCGGACCCGA
>CALGIA010000194.1 GCA_937916005.1 uncultured Rhodospirillaceae bacterium | reverse complement strand
CGACCATGCAATCGAGCAGCCGCGCCAGATCGCCGACGCTGCGCGCCATGGGTCCCAGCGAGCCGTTGATCGACGGCCAGCCGGCATAGACGCCGTCCCGGCTGACCAGCCCGGCGGTCGGCCGCATGCCCGCGATGCCGTTCCAGATCGACGGCCGGCGGATCGATGCGAAGCCCTCCTGGCCGATCCCCGCGGTGGCGAAGTTGGCCGATACGCTGGCTGCCGATCCGCCCGAGGACCCGCCCGCAGTACAGTCCAGATCATAGACATTGCGGGTTGAGCCAAACAGCGAGCCGTGCGTGTCGCCTGCGCCCATCTCGCCCAGAGTGGCCTTGGCGATGAAGATGGCGCCGGCCTGTTTTAGCCTGGCGGCCACGAAGCAATCGCGGCCCGGCATGTGGTCCTTGAACAGTACCGAGCCCATGGTGGTCGGCATTTCGGCCACATCGCCCTGATCCTTCATGACCAGCGGGATGCCGTGCAGGGGCCCGACGAAGCCCGAATTCTTGAGTGCCGCGTCGAGACGGTCCGCTTCATCCAACGCGCGCGGGTTCAGCGAAATCAGGGAATTGATCGCCGGGCCGTTCCGGTCATAGGCATCGATGCGCTCGAAATACATTTCCACCAATTGGCGCGCGGTCAGGGTTCCGGCCTGAAAGGCGGCATGGATGTCGGCAATGGTGGTTTCCAGGATTTCGAATTTTGAGGCCGTCACTCCTGTTCCTCGCGCAGAAGCTCAAGCCGGCGCATGACGTCGCGGTCCGTCGACCGGAATATCTTTGCCCCGTCGGGACCGGGCGTGTGGCTGATCCAGCTCCAATGGGGCAGGGTGAAGATGTCGTTGGTCTCCCAGTCGATCGTCTCGTCGCCGACGGTGCTGCTTCCGCTTCCCTCAACGACAAAGCAGACCGCGTTGCTGGTGGAGCGATAGCGCCGTGTCGGCTTGCCATGATCGAGACCGAGAAGATAGCAATCGAGGCGCGCCAGCACCGGCCCGCCGGTCGCCGGATTGACGTAGCGCAACACCCGCGAACCATCTTCGCCGGGCGGCGTCGCCATGAGTGCTTCGCGGGCCTGCGTCCACGGGTAGCGGAATAGCGGCGAATAGGCCGTTGCGATCGAGTCCGGCGGGATCAGGCCAGCCATGGTGTATGCCGAATCCGCGGGCAGCACGGGAAAGTCTTTCGCCGGGCCCGGTTCGAAAAATGTCGCGTCCATATCCTGGACCAGCGGCACGTCGAGTGAATCTAGCCAGATCACGCGCCCTTCGCCGTCATGGACATGTTCATGCCATGTCCAGGCGGGGGTGAGGATGAGGTCGCCGGGTTCCATCTCGCACCGCTTTCCGTCGACAATGGTCGCCGCGCCTTTTCCTTCAATGACGAACCGAAGCGCGTCCATGGAATGGCGGTGTGGGCGGGCGCGTTCGCCCGGCATGAGAATCTGCAGCCCGGCGTTGAGATTGGTGGTGGCGCGGAAATAATCATCGCGCCCATGGGCGGGGTTGGCCAGGGACAGAACCCGGCGTTCCGCATCGTCCATGCCGGTTTCCGACACCGCGCGGTCCATCAACGGTTCAATGACACGCCATGGCCAGTGGAAAGCTGGTTCAGGGCTTGGCTGCGGCCCGCCTTCGCCACCGAACATCTCCCACAACGCGACCACATGGGCATCCTCGATCGCCGTGTGAAAATCATTCGCGCCGGCGCGAACTTCCGGTTTCTTTTTCATTGCTGCTCTCCTGTGTCGCTCGACTTTATTATCCCTATGGGAGTAATTCTATGGTCGGTCGAGCGTAGTGTCCATCGCGCCAGGGTGGCGAGCCGGATAAGCTGCGATGAACGGAGGATTTATCATGGTCAAGATCAAGGCGGCGGTGTTTCGGGATGACAGCCTGAAACCTTCTCTGGAAGAGCTCGAACTCACGGGCCCCGGCGACGGCGAAGTCCTGGTCAAGATTGTTGCGACGGGTGTGTGTCATACGGACCTCAAGACCGCCGGCCCGGGCGGTCGGTCGCCGCGCCCGGTGGTGCTCGGCCATGAAGGCGCCGGCATCGTCGAGGCAGTAGGTCCCGGCGTGACCGATATCGTCGAGGGCGATCACGTGGTGATGAGCTTCACATCCTGCGGGGCGTGTCCGAGTTGTCTCGATGCCCAGCCGGCCTATTGCTACGTGGCCGATCACTTCGCCTGTGCCCGGCCCGACGGCGAAGATTATCTGCATGGCGATGACGGCGCCGTTCATGGGGATTTCTTCAATCAATCTTCTTTTGCAACCCATGCCATTGCAAAAAGGCGCGGGGTGGTGAAAGTCCGCGAGGACGCGCCGTTGGAATTTCTCGGTCCGCTGGGGTGTGGCGTCCAGACCGGCGCGGGCGCCGTGCTGAATGTTTTCAAAATGAAACCGGGCCAGACGCTTGTCGTATTCGGAACGGGGTCTCTCGGTCTGTCGGCGGTGATGGCGGCCAGGATCGCCGGGGCCGGCCGGATTATTGCAGTGGATGTTCATCCGAACCGGTTGCAGCTGGCCGCCGAGCTTGGGGCCGATGAAGTAATCCGCGCCGAGGGCGGCCCGGTGAGCGAGCGTATTCTCGGGCTCTTGCCCGACGGGGTCGATTTCGCCCTGGATACCACCGCCGTCGCATCCGTGATGTTGCAGGCCATCGAAGTTCTGGCCCCGCGCGGTACGTTTGGCTTCGTCGCGGCGCCGGAAAACGGCGGTGCATTGTCGATCCCCATGCGTCCGCTGATGAAGGCGCGCAAGATCGTCGGCATCATGGAAGGCAACAGCAACCCGGAAGTGTTCATTCCTCAGCTGGTTGATTTTCACATGCAGGGGAAATTTCCCTTCGACCGGCTGATACGATTTTATCCATTCGACGATATCGAGCAGGCATTCCATGACAGCGAAGCGGGCACAACCATCAAGCCCGTCCTGCGCATGACCTGACATTCGGTGCTGTTGTGGAGGCTTTTCATGAAGTGCTTGCAATTGTTGTTTTGGATGTTGTTGGCGACCCTGCCGGGCTGCGACGGCGTCAGGGCCGAGACATTCGTTGATCTTGAATTGGTGATCGCCGTCGATGTTTCGCGCAGCGTGGACGAGGGCGAGGCCCATCTGCAACGCCAGGGCTATGTCACCGCGTTCCGCGATCCGGAAGTTCACAATGCCATCCGGTCCGGCATGTTGCGGCGCATCGCCGTTGGCTATTTGGAATGGGCCGGGCCTGGCCACCGGAAAATTATTTCCGACTGGTTTTTGATCACGGACGCTGAAAGCGCGGAAAAATTCGCCCACATGCTGGGCCAGGGCGTCCCCAGTTCCGCGACCCGCACCGCGATCAGCGGCGCGATAGATTTCGGGCTCGCCTGGTTCGACGGCAACGGCTTCGAGGGGACGCGCCGGGTGATAGACATCTCCGGCGACGGTCCCAATAACGACGGCACGCTGGTGACTGCCGCGCGCGACAAGGCGGTCGCCGCGGGGGCCATCGTCAACGGTCTTCCCATTCTCGATGACGGCGGTGGCGGTTTCTACACAAGCTACAACATCCCCGACCTGGATCTTTATTACCGCGACTGCGTCATCGGCGGCCCGGGGTCTTTCATCGAGGTCGCGGCAAACTTCAAGGATTTCGCTCGCGCCATCCGCCGCAAATTAATCCTGGAAATCGCGGGGAAGGGGACGGAACAACGCCCGGCATTCATCCCCGCTCAAGCCGGAACAAAAGCCCGCGCCAGCCCGCCCTGTGATATCGGAGAACGATTACGGAACGACCGCGACGATTTTTAGGATATTGCCACGGTTATTACAGGTTGCGGAGCATATCCATGACCGACAGCATTGCGGGTCCGATCAGGACGATGAAAAGCGGCGGCAGGATGAAAATAATCATGGGCACCGTCATGACTGCAGGCAGCTTCGCGGCCTTGGTTTCGGCTTTCATCATGCGGTCACTGCGGAATTCGGTCGCCAGCACACGCAGGGACTGGGCCAGTGGCGTGCCGTATTTTTCCGTTTGGTTCAGAGTGTTGACCACGCCTCGGATGCCCGGGACGTTGGTCCGATTGTCAAGATTGGCCAATGCCTGACGTCGTTCGGGCAACAATCCTAACTCAAGTGCTGTCAGCCTGATTTCGTCGGCGATCTCGGGGCAGGAGACATTCATTTCCACCGCGATTCGCGTCAGGGCCGCGTCCAGGCTTTGCCCTGCTTCTGCGCAAATTACCAGTAGATCAAGCGAGTCGGGCAGGAGCTATAGCTGAATCTTGGTGATGGAGAATGAAGGCGGCGTATCCTGG
>CALGIA010000193.1 GCA_937916005.1 uncultured Rhodospirillaceae bacterium | reverse complement strand
AACGCCAGGATACGCCGCCTTCATTCTCCATCACCAAGATTCAGCTATAGCTCAGAAAATACCGATTGGAAATAGTGTTGGTCTCAACCCATTTGCTCCCATTCATTAGATGAACGAATAAGACACATTAAGTGCACAATTCAATTTAGCGAAAAGCCTGCGCTTGCGAGACATTCTAAAAACTGTCGCCTCTCCCATTCGTACCCGGTGCCAGCACCTTGACCACCTTCCCCGCGAATACCGTCTCCCGCACTTGAGCAACAATCTCATCCCGCCGGCCGAACGGCGCGATCACGTCGATGATCCAGAGATGGCTGCCGGAGCGCCAGTCGGCGGGTTTCAGACGGGTAACGCCCTGTTTCAGCCGGGCGTTCACCTCATCGCTGACGGAGGCCCAGGAGACGAAGGCGGCCAGCCGGTCGTTCTGGCGCACCATGGAAAACTGGCGCAGTAGCACCGGCGGCATCAGCGCCCATTCGAGATCGGCAATGAAGAGATGCTTGTGCGCCGGGCTGACGGTCATCAGCCCGCAGACCTGACCAACCACCATGGCCGCATTGGCCGCGGCGGCCCGCAGCGCGTCACCCTGGTTCGGCTGCACCGCGCCGTTCGGCGAGCCATCGGTTGCGGAGGTCCCGGCCGTCACACCGGTTGCGGCGGCAACGTTGTTTGTTTGATGGGTTTCGTCCGGGTCAGCCTGTGCGGCATCGACACCGTTGACGGCTTCGGGAGCCGCCGCGTCATCAGTCCCGACCCCGTTCTCAGCCTCGGCCGGCAATTCGATATCATTGGGTAGGGCGGCCGCGTTGGCCACATCATCGGGCGTCTCAAAATTTTCGTGGGCTAAGGCCGCGCTCTCGTCACCCGCGGACCCATTGGTCTTTTTGCTGCTGGTCCGCACTATGTCGGCGGCGTCGGCGGCAGCTTGGCCTTGTTCTGTTTCAGGATGAAATCTTGCGACGTCCCACAAGCTCAGAAATCCAGCCAACTTACTGCCCCCCAGTCGGCGCTCCGGTCTTTTGTCCGGTTCGTTACCGACGATGATGCCATATACAATTGCCTATATATTACGCCAATCCAAATCGATCCCGAATTTACATTCCTGTTAAAACAACCTTTGGACTCTTTTACGCCGCCTGAATCAGGATATCTAAAAGTTGGATTCTCGGCAAGGAATACGCACATGACGTTGTCGCAACTGTAATGAATATTGAGCCTCTCTCCAATTGTTGGACAGGCCGGAGTCGCGTGCGCCGGGTTCGACCGGTCCCGGCTTGGATATTGCAGCAACCCGGCAAATTGGATATCAACAAAGTAACAGAGTGATATGAAATCGCCACATTATCCCTACCTATTTCAAGGAGCAAACCATGTCCGATCAAGTACGCGCGTCCCATATTCTTCTCATGTATGAAGGGTCCAGCCGGTCAACCGCAACGCGGAGCCAGGAAGAGGCGATCGAACAGATCGCCGCGATCAAGGCCGAAATCGATGGCGGCGCGGACTTCGCCGCCGCCGCCACGGAACATTCCGATTGCCCGTCGGGCTCAAGCGGTGGCGATCTGGGCGAGTTCGGCCGCGGCATGATGGTTCCGGAATTCGATGAGGCGGTCTACGACCTGGACGTCGGCGCGACCAGCGGCGTGGTGGAAACACCGTTCGGCTATCACCTGATCCAGCGCACGGGCTAGTGAACAGAGCCTAAATCCAACGGCGGACTGAGCCCCTGTAGGCGAGATATTCCGCGCCGAATTTTTGTTCGAGATAGCGCTCCTCGCGCAGGATCACGCCATGGTGGATAACCACTGCGAGCGGCACGGCGAGAAGGATGACCCAGAGTCCATCGACCATCAGCCCGATCCCGAGATAAAGCAGCATCATGGACAGATAGATCGGGTTGCGCGAAACCCGGTACGGACCGCCGGTGATGATCGCATTGGTGGGCTTGCGCACATCGAGGTGGGTTCCCGCGCGCCGAAAGCGCATCAATGTGCCGGGCATCAGCACGAAACTGCCCAGAATTACCACGCCGCCGGCGCTGTATTGCACGATCTGCGCCAGCATCGGCCAGGGAAACAGATATTCAAGGACGAGGCCCGCCGCCAGGAATGCGCCGAAGATCAGCGGCGGAATGGCGATTACGCCCGGCGAGTCGTTTTCCGGTTCAGCCATATCCCGTTCCCGATCCGATAATCAGTTCTGTAGCCGTATCACATTCAGGGTCGTTGAGTTATCATTTTGCGCGAGCAATTAGCGCAACAGGGGGAACATTATGCATTACGATTTCGTACCGATGCCCGACCGCAAGCCGCTGAAATGGCCGAACGGCGCGCGGATAGCCGTCATGCTGACATTCAATCTGGAATATTGGGATCTGGTGAAGGACACGGATGCCCCCTACTACCCCGGCGGGCCGTCCATCCTGCCCGACCCCCTGCCCGGCAATATCGCCGATCTGCCCAATTACTCGTGGCGCGAATATGGCCAGCGTGTCGGCATCTGGCGGCTGATGGATATATTCGACAAGGCCGGCGTGCCCGCGACCTGCACCATGAACGCCAAGATGGGGCTGGAACGACGCCGCGTGATCGATGCGGTCAATGAGCGCGGCTGGGAAATCGTCGCCCACAACTATGTGCAGACCGAGCTGCTGACCGACTACGCGAATGAGCCGGAAAAGGAACGGGAAATCATCCGGGAAACCCTCCGGGTCTATAATGACGTGGTGGGAAGGCCCGCGAAAGGCTGGCTGTCGTCGTCGCTGCGCTGCACGGAAAACACGTCGGACATCCTCGCCGAGGAAGGGATGATCTTCCACACCGACATCATGAATGACGACCAGCCGTTCCTGATCCAGACCCCGTCCGGCCCGATCGTGTCCGTGCCCTATTCAAACGAAGTCAATGATTTCCAGATCTTCCTGCGGCGCGGCAATACCACCAGCCAGGCCGCCGAAGTCATCATCGAGCAGTTCGACGAGCTGTACCGGGAAGGCGCGGAAAGCGGACGGCTGATGAATATCGGCATTCATCCCCATGTCTGGGGCCAGCCGTTCCGGGTCCGGGCGCTGCGCGAATTCCTCGAACATGTCAGCAAATATGACGGCGTGTGGTTCGCCAAGCGCGAGGAAATCGCCGAATGGTATCTGGAAAACCACGAGAGCCATATTGGGTGAGGTTGTTAGCTAGGTGGAATATCTCTCCCCCCCCCTTGAGGGGGAGGGGGTTCTTTTATCCCGACCGTACCGCTAATACCCGACGATGGTCTCGC
>CALGIA010000192.1 GCA_937916005.1 uncultured Rhodospirillaceae bacterium | reverse complement strand
GACTTTAGTGGATTTGCAGATATCAATGTCCATTGGTCATGAACAGGCGGGGCACGATCCCATGTGCGCACCTTGAAGCAGTCTGTGGAAACACCCATATCTCATAAAGACGGTGCGGATACGGCCGTCGGGCAGGGGTGCCATATCGGGCCTTTCGCCACTGGACCCATCGATTGCTCGCTCATCGGGAGGAGCCATGAAATGACGCAGATCCCCTTATTCAGCAGCCCCTTTCTGCTTGGGTTCGATCAGCTGGAACGCGCCCTTGACCGGGTTTCCAAATCGTCGGTCGACGGTTACCCCCCCTATAACATTGAGCAGGACGGTGAAAACTCCCTGCGGATCACCCTTGCCGTGGCCGGGTTCTCCCGTGATGAGCTCAGCGTGGTCGTCGAGGGGACCCAACTGACAATCCTTGGCAAGCAGGGCGATGATCCTGACCGGGTCTATCTCCACCGGGGCATCGCGGCGCGGCAATTCCAGCGTTCGTTTGTGCTGGCGGACGGAATGGATGTTATCGGCGCGGAGGTCAAGGACGGCCTGCTGCATGTGGACCTGCTGCGCCCACCCATCGCGGAACGGCGGCGCGTCATTGAAATTCGTGACGAATCTCCAACAGATATGATGGAAGATGCGCCGGTACGGCAAAAGGGAAGCCGGGCGTAAGCGGACTCTTGCGGCATTTGAATTTTCTGGAAAATGGAGTGGTAAAATGGATTTGCATGAAAAGCAGTGGAATCTGACCGACCAGGATCTAACCATGCTGGGAATCGAAAGATTCGCCTACATCAAGCCGGTGATCGTTAAAGGCGATGCGCTCTTTGCGGTTCATGCCGCCGACGGCACTGAAATGGCCGTTATCGCCGACCGGGACGTTGCTTTTGCCGCCGTGCGGCAACACAGTCTGGAACCCGTCAGCGTCCACTAATATTTCCAGGCTCGGCGCCGAGCCTGGAAGAAAGACTTATGCCGCGCGGCTGGCTTCGCCTGACAGGAAGAGATTCCAGATTTCCGAGGCATTCCGTGCTGTCCGAATTTTGCCGCACATCGCGTTGCTCCGCAGCAATCGTGATACCCGCGCCAGCGCCTTGAGGTGGTCCGCGCCGGCGGTTTCCGGCGCCAGCAATAAAAAGATCAGATCCACCGGCTCGTTATCGACCGAATCGAAATTAATCGGGCTGTCCAGCCGAACGAACAATCCATAGATGCCGTCCAGCCCGGGGAACTTGCCGTGGGGAATGGCAATACCCCTGCCGACGCCCGTGGTGCCGAGCTTTTCACGTTCCTGTAAAATGTCGAAAATCGTTCTTTCCGGCAGCCCGGTAATTGTGGCGGCGAGGCGCGCCAATTCCAGCAGCGCCTTTTTCTTGCTCGGCGCCTTCAACCCGTCGAGGATTCTATCGGGCGCCAGCAACTCACAAACTTCCATTATCGCGTTCCCCGCGACTGACTGTTGCCATGTGGGTCAATCCAGCCGAAATTTCCATCCGCGCGCCGGTACACCACATTCAATCCGTCATGGGCCGCATTGTGAAACATGATCGCGGGTTGATCGGCGAGTTCCATGCGCATCACGGCTTCTTCGACCGTCAGGGTTTCAATTGCCGTGGTCATCTCGGCGACCACCATCGGCGGGCTCACCTCTGCCTCTGCCGATTCCGGCGATTCGATTTCTTCCGCTTCAGTCATGACATATTGCTGCGCCATGACCCGCTCAATGGCGGCGTCGGACCGATCGGTCTTGCGGTGATGATCCCGCAGCCGGCGCTTGTATCGGCGGAGCCGTTTGGCGATGTGCTCCAGCGCCATATCAAAGGCGAGATAGGCCGTGTCGCCCTCGCTGTGGCCCTGCACCATAATGCCGCGTCCCACGTGAACGGAAATTTCGGCGCGAAAATCATTTGCTTCCCGCGCCAGCACCGCGGATGCCTCAATCGCCTGGTCAAAATATTTGGAAACCGCATCTGTCAGGTGTTGCTCGGCATGGCTACGCAGCGCATCGCCAATGTCCATCTGCTTGCCTTTGACAGTTATCTGCATGCGCAAATATCCATTATTGTTGTTTCATCCTACCGCAGACTATCGCAATTTACCGCAAATTACCCTGCGGCATCTTGGTGTTTTCGTCACCGGTATCTGAAAAGCCGCGCACCTTATGCTGGCCAAAATTTAGAGTCAATAGAACCTTGCCGGTGTCTTTTTTAACTCATTATTTCAATAGGTTATGATTTTTGTCGCCGAATTTTCGGCAATTGCCGGCGGCGGCACCCAGCAGCATCCCGCGGCTTTATTCCATCAACGCTTTTTCGCGGCGTCTCTGGACCGATGACGGAATCCGCATGCCTTCGCGGTATTTCGCGACCGTACGCCGGGCGATGGTAACGCCGTCGCGGCCCAGAATATCGACGATGCCGTCATCCGACAGCACGCTGTCCGGCATTTCCGCCTCAATCAGCCCTTTGATTATGTAGCGGACCGATTCGGCGGATTTGGCGTCGCCCGCGGAATTTTCACCGACCGCGGAACTGAAGAAATACTTCATTTCAAATACCCCGCGCGAAAATCCCAGAAACTTGTTATTGGTCACCCGGCTTACGGTGCTTTCATGTACGCCGACCGCTTCGGCCACGTTATGCAGCGTCAATGGCTTCAGGTGCTCGATCCCGTTGTCGAAGAATTCCTTCTGGTGGGTCACGATTTCGGTCGCGACTTTCAGAATTGTCTGGGCCCGCTGCTGCAGGGATTTTACCAGCCAGTTCGCCGACTGGAAGCAATCGATCAGATATTCCTGGCCCGCCTTGTCCCGGGTCTTCGCGTTCACCACGGCGTAGTACCGGCTGTTGATCAGGACCCGTGGCAGGGTTTCGCTGTTGAGCTCGACAACCCAATCGCCGTTCGGGCCGGGCCGAACGAGCACATCGGGCGTAACCAGCTGGGCGACGGTATGTTCAAAGTCCGATGCCGGCTTGGGATTAAGGGTTTTTATTTCCTGGATCATTTCCGCAAGGTCTTCGCTTGAAACGTCGCATATTTTGCGCAGGGACGTGAAATCGCACTTTGCCAGCAGCGGCAGATTATCCAGCAATGCCCCGATGGCGGGGTCGAACCGGTTGCGGTCTTTCAGCTGCAGGGCGAGACATTCGGAAAGATTGGCCGCGAAAACACCCGGCGGATCGAAGCTCTTCAGCTTTTTCAGGATCTGTTCGATTTTACCCGTCTCGCCGCCAATGGCGGCGGAAATTTGTTCCAGATCATCGGTCAGGTAGCCGGAATCATCCAGCAGATCGATCAAATGGACCGCAATCATGCGGTCGCGCGGGTCAACCAGATCCACGTTCGCCTGTCCGATAAGATGTTCGCGCAGGGTAACCTCGGTGGCCGCGAAATTATCCAGATCGCCGCCGCCGCCGGTGATCTCGCTGCCGCTGGATTGGCCCCATTGGGCGCCGTCGCCTTCCGCCCGCGGCAACTCGCCCTGGGGGGCATCGGCCTCCCAGACGTTTTCATAATCCGTATCCAGCGCCGCCGAATCGCTTTCAAGCAGCGTCTCGGAATTAGCCATATCCATCGAATCGGGGGTTTCCGGCCCATCTCCATAGGAATCGCTCTCGCGCGATGCGTCGGTGGATTCGGTTCCGCCCGGGTCGGAAGAATCGAGGTTCTGATCGCTGCTGGATTCAAGCCCGCCTTCCACATCCTCTCGTTCCAGAAGAGGATTGGATTCAATTTCCTGCTCCACAAAGGATGTCAACTCAAGATTCGACATCTGCAGCAGCTTGATCGCCTGCTGCAACTGAGGCGTCATAATGAGCGACTGGCTCTGGCGCAGATCCAAACGCGGGCCGAGGGCCATAAATTCTTTTCCTACATATACTTACGGGTTTTAATTTAAAGACTGAACCTTTCTCCAAGGTAAACGCGCCGCACATCCTCATGGGCGACAATTTCCGATGGGGCGCCTTCCATTAAAATGGCCCCATCATGCAGAATATAAGCCCTGTCGACGATTTCCAAGGTCTCACGCACGTTATGGTCGGTGATCAGGACGCCGATTCCACGGTCCTTCAGATGGGAAACAAGGTCGCGGATGTCGTTAACGGCTATTGGATCGATCCCGGCCAGGGGTTCGTCCAGCAGGATGAAATTGGGCGACGCGGCCAATGCCCGGGCGATTTCCACGCGGCGGCGCTCACCGCCCGACAGGGCAAGAGCGGGCGTGCGGCGCAAATGGCTCAGTGAGAATTCTCCGAGCAGCTCTTCCAGCATGGCTTCGCGCTGATCGCGCTGGGGCTGGGTGACTTCCAATACGGTCCGGATGTTGTTTTCGACCGACAGGCCGCGAAAGATGGAGGCTTCCTGGGGCAGGTACCCGATACCCATGCGCGCGCGCCGGTACATGGGGAGCTCGGTGATGTCCTCGCCATCCAGCATGATGGAGCCGTAATCCGCGGTGATCAGCCCCGTGATGATATAGAAACAGGTCGTTTTTCCCGCGCCGTTGGGACCGAGCAATCCAACGGCCTCACCGCGTTGGACAGAAATATTCACGTCGCGCAATACAGGGCGTTTCTTGAAACGCTTGCCGAGTTTCTCCGCCACCAATCCCACGGACTGGCTGACCAGCCGGGGCGTTTGCGGATCCGATTGTCGTCCGCCGTTGCCGGAGCCGCCGTTGCCGGGGCCGTCGTTGGAGCGGCCATTGGAGCCGTCGTGGGTCATTGCGCGGAATTACTCCTGTCTTTTTTCGGTGTGGTTTTCCCGCGGTGTTTCTGTGTACTTTTCTTCAAATCTTCCGGCGCGAAATAACCTTTCACCCGCTGCTTGCCACTTCCGAACAGCCGGCTGACGCCGGTGTTGAGATTGATTTCGGCATAGGCTCCCCGCAGCTGATTATTGCCTCGGGTAACTTTAACCGACCCGCTCAGGACGGCAATGCCCGTATCCACATTGTAAACCCCTTGTTTCCCGGTCGCAATTTCGTTGGGCGACGACACCAGAACGTTATCAAAAGCGTCAATCCGGGTCACTTTGGATTTGCCGTCTTTGCCGGACGTGAAATGCGCCGTCAGGATATCGGCGCGCAGACGGTTTTCACCGCGACTGGCGATCGCATTGCCCCGCGCGACGGCAAGACCGCGTTTTTCCCAATATTCCAGACTGTCGCGGGCGGTGATCCGATCGGTCTGGGTGACCATGCGGACCTTGCCGGTCAGAACCATGATGCCCTGGGCCACGTCATAGACAGCCTTGTCGCCATACGATGTCTGGGTCGGTGAAACGATCCGCACCTTGTTATCGGCGTCGATCCGCCAAATTTCCGTGCCGCCCCCTTTCGCATCCCGGTAATAGGCTTTCAGAACATCGGCGTGGACGGAAACATCGCCCTGCTTGGCGTGCGCATTGCCGCGCGCGATATATACTTTCTCTTCCTTGCGCCATTCGATGCCGTCATCGGCGACAATTTCCAGCGGTATGTCCCGGCTCTGGTTGGGCAGCCCGATCCCCTGTCCCCCGACCCGCTGCCCATGGGCCAATTCCGCACCGAACAGCGCAAAAGCGATGGCAATGAGTCCAGCCGTCACCGCCGTCTTCATGTGAGCGAAACCGGTTTCCAGGCTCATTTGGCGCTTTCCTTTTTGGTCGGATACAGCAGCAGCCGCGCCCGGCCGGTGAACAGGATCGTGGCCCCGCTTTCCAGGACGCGGAACCCTTCCGACTGAAGTTCGCCGAACGGACCCTGGCCATGCACGGAGCTTGCGCCGAAAGCAGATCCTTCCCGGAAATTCACGATCGCGTGCTCGGTCCGAAACTCGTATCCCATATCATGGAACGCATCGACGCCGCCGAAAAGTTCCAGAACCTGTTCCTTTTTCCTGAATTTGCCGGTGGGCGACATGATCGCGAGCCATGATCCTTTGCCAACCGTGACATCGGCCTTCGGATTTTTCAAATCGACCAGATCCTCATTTTTGGAATTCTGGGTCAGCGTCTCGGCGGTTACGGAGTACGGATTGTTTTTGCCATCGATGCCGGTATAGCGCGCATTGATCAGTTTTTGACCGTCGGCGTCAGCCACATCGATCCGGGCGACGCCAAGCTGGAATTTTGAGGGGTGATCACTGAGTTCCGGCCACAGCACGACCAGCAGGATGAGAATTCCGGCGACCACCGGCAGGACCAGTTTCATCGACGCGACGAACCGGGAATAGCGTGTGACCGAACGTCGGTTCTGCGCGCCGGCGATGGCGCCGGTTACTGCATGATCGATCGCGCGCCGGTTGCCCCGACCGGTATTGTGCATCGCTGCTTTCGCGAGGTCCCCGGTCATGGTTCAGGCTATTCCCGCCCTTAAACAATCGTGAATATGAATAATGCCGACGGGTCGTGCGTCATCCACCACGAACAGGCTCGTTATGCTGCGTGAATTCATGATGCCAAGCGCTTCGGCGGCGAGAATGTCGGGCCGCACCGTCATCGGATCGGCCGTCATCAGTTCGCCGGCCTGCCGGCTCAGCAGATCGTCATTCATGTGGCGTCGTAAATCGCCGTCGGTGATGACGCCCATGATCTGCCCGCTGCCGTTGGTCACGCCGACACAGCCAAAACTTCTCGCCGTCATTTCAATGATCGTATCGGACATGGCGGCTTCCATCGGCATGAGCGGCAATTCGTCATCCCCATGCATGATGTCGGATACCTTGACGAAGCGGCGGCCAAGCTGCCCCCCCGGATGGCGCTGTTGAAAATCCGCGGTCGAAAACCCGATCCGTTCCAGCAGGGCGACGGCGATCGCATCGCCCAACGCCATCATCACCGTCGTCGATGTGGTCGGGGCCAGGGTTTCGGGGCATGCCTCTTCACTGTCCGGGACGATCAGGCTGACATCGGCGGCCCTGTCCAGCGCGCTGCCCGCCCGGGCCGTCATGGCGATCAGGGGGATGGCGTGGCGCTTGGCATAAGCCACCAGATCGTTCAGTTCGGGCGTTTCGCCTGAATTGGACAATGCCAGCACCGCGTCGGACGGCGTGATCATGCCCATATCGCCGTGACTTGCCTCGGCCGGATGGACGTAGTGCGCCGGCGTTCCGGTTGACGCGAGCGTCGCCGCGATCTTGCGCGCCACATGTCCGCTTTTGCCCATGCCCGTGACCACGACCCGGCCAGAACCCTTGGTCGCCTCAATCACGTCGAGGGTGGCGACAAAGCTTTCATCCAGAACATCTGCAAGCGCGCGAAGCCCCGCGATTTCGGTTTCCAGAACGCGGCGTGCGGTTGCTATGTCGTCGCTGGCAATCGTCATGGCGGCCGCATTCTCCATAGACCTGTAGCCATGCCGGTCCTGCCGACCGGCACAGGCGGATTCTAGACCAATGATCGCGGTCCGGCGCAAATTATTTTGCGGACCCTTTAGATCGGATCAGTGATGGAAGATGTCAACTTCAGACCAGCCCGCCAGATCGAGGGCCACCCGCGTCGGAAGGAAATCGAAACAGGCCTGCGCCAACTCCGTCCGCCCTTCCCGGGCGAGCATCTCGTCGAGTTTTTTGCGGATCACATGAAGATGAAGCACGTCCGACGCCGCATAGGCCATCTGCTGTTCACTGAGATGATCGGCGCCCCAATCAGATGATTGCTGTTCCTTGGAAATTTCGATCCCCGCAAGCTCCCGGCACAGATCGCGCAGGGAATGGCGGTCGGTAAATGTCCGCACCAGCTTGGACGCGATCTTGGTGCAATAGACCGGCGCGCTGACCACGCCCAGATAGCGCAGCAGCATGGCCACATCGAAGCGTCCGTAATGGAACAGCTTGGTCACCTTGGGGTCGGTCATCAAGGCTTTGAGATTCGGGGCGTCATATGAATTTTTCCGAAACCGGACCAGGTGCGCATCCCCGTCACCTGCGGAAAGCTGGACCAGACAAAGCCGGTCCCGGTGGGGGTTGAGCCCCATGGTTTCCGTATCGATTGCAACCGTGCCGCCGAATGACACATCCGGCGGAAGATCGCCTTCGTGAAATGTAATTGCCATATGTCGAATTCTACCCGCTACGCTCCGGTGGTGCCCAGGAGAAGACTCGAACTTCCACGACCTTACGATCACTGGCACCTGAAGCCAGCGCGTCTACCAATTCCGCCACCTGGGCAGGCACCGAATGCACCGGTGGGTATTCCATCGGGGTTGTTGCTGTCAACCATTTTGGTTAGAGATTGATGTGATATCGCCGTCTTTGCGGGTCTTGATCAGTGATCCTTGGTATAACGGCAGGCAAGACACCAAACTCTGCGAAGGGAACAGGATGAGTATTCAACAGGCCACCGTGTTCGGCGGTTCAGGTTTTATCGGGCGATACGTGGTGCGTGAGCTGGCCAGGGCAGGCATAAATGTGCGGGTCGCCGTGCGCCGCCCGGACCAGGCCTTGTTTCTGAAAGCCGCGGGAGAAGTCGGCCAGATCGCACCGATTGCGGCCAATGTGCGCGATGATGCGTCCGTCGCCGCGGCGGTCGCCGGCGCCGATCTTGTGATCAACCTGGTCGGCATCATGTTTCCCCATGGCGCGCAGACTTTTGACGCCGTTCATCGGGTGGGCGCGGGCCGCATTGCCGCCGCCGCCCGTGACGCCGGCGTGTCGCGGCTGGTTCATTTTTCCGCCATCGGCGCCGACAAGGCCTCGCCTGCCAAATACGGCCGCTCGAAAGCAGCCGGCGAGGCGGCGGTCTCGGCAGCCTTTCCGGGCGCAACAATAATCCGGCCCGGCATTGTGGTTGGCCAGGAAGACAAATTTTTCAATCTCTTGGCGGCGCTTGCGCGCCTGTCCTTCGTGCTTCCTCTTCCCGGCGGGGGCATGACCAAATTCCAGCCGGTCACGGTCGGCGATGTGGCCGCGGCGGTGGTTGCGGCCGCGACCCGGCCGGACAGCGCCGGCCGGATTTACGAACTCGGCGGCCCCCGGGTATACAGCTTCAAGGAATTGATGGAAGTGATGCTGGCTGAGATCCACCGGCGGCGGCTGTTGGTCCCCGTGCCTTTTGCGGTCGCCGGCCTGCTCGCCATGCCGCTCGACTGGCTTCCCGTGCCGTTGGAATGGCTTCCCATACCGGTTGTGACCCGCGACCAGATCGCCATGCTGCGGGTTGATAATGTGGCGGGGGGCGATTATCCGGGGCTGGGCGATCTCGGCATCGACCCCGCCCCGATCGAATCGGTCCTGCCGCATTATCTCAGCCGTTACCGCCGGGCCGGCGCGGAAAGTTAGAGGTATGCCACGGCCAACAAGAACAGGCCCAACCCGATCCGGTAAATCACGAACGGCGTGAATGTGGCATGGCGCAGCCAGCCCATCATGGCGATGATGGCGATCAACGCCATGACGAAGGACAGGCAGAGCGCGATCACCGCATCGTACTGAAGCATCGAATCGCCGCTTTCGAGCAGATCTTTTCCGGCCAACCCGCCGGCCGCGATGATGGTGGGGATCGACAGCAGCATGGAAAACCGCGCCGCCTCCCGCCTGTCATATCCCAGCAGCCGGGCCACCGTGACGGTGATCCCGGAGCGTGACGTTCCGGGAATCAGCGCGAGAATTTGGGAAAGGCCGATCCACAGGGCCGCCCCGGCCTCCATGTCGTCCATGCGCCGAAACTGGGCCCCGAAGCGATCCGTGGCATAGAGCACGAGCCCGAATATCAGCGTCGTCCAGCCGATCACCGGGATGGTTCTGAGGCTGTTACCGACAAATTTATGAACCAGCAGGCCCGCGATCACGACGGGGATGGTGGCGATGACGAGATGAAATAACAGCCGCACATCCGGATCGCCGGTCCCCCGGCCAATCCGGAACGGGGCCCTGAACAGCCGCCATACATCGCGCCATAAATAGACCGTCACCGCGCCCAGCGTGCCGACATGGACCGCCACGTCGATCAGCAGTCCCTGGTCTGGCCAGCCGGCGAAAATCGGCACGAGCACGAGATGGCCCGATGAACTGATCGGCAGGAATTCGGTAACCCCCTGCACGATCGCGATGGTGACCAATTGTATGAGTTCCAAGATATATCCCCCCGGGACACCATATGACTCTGTCATGCATTCCTGCTT
>CALGIA010000191.1 GCA_937916005.1 uncultured Rhodospirillaceae bacterium | reverse complement strand
CATCGACCACCGAATAGCACAGGATTTCCGTCGTGCCCGTGTCCGGGTCGATTTCCACCTCGCAGACATGGCAGCCATTGGGAAAGTTTCCGGTCTTTTCCCGATAGGTCGCGGTCTCATACAGCCCGGGTTCGATGTCGTCGGGCAGCTTGCCGGGCTGAAAGGCGGTTTTCGCCACGTCAAGCATGTCCATTGAACGGTCCGTGCCCGCCACGGTGAATGCGCCATCGGCGAACACCATGTCGTCTTCGGCGGCCTCCAGAACATGGGCGGCGATTTTCTTGCCCTTCTCGATGACCTTGTCGCAGACCAGCAAGGTCGCCGACCCGCTCAGGGTCGCCGAACGGGATCCGCCGGTTCCCATGGCGAAGGCGATCTTGTCCGTGTCGCCCTGGATCATGCGGATCTTGTCGGAATCGATTCCCAGCTTTTCGCTGAGAATCTGGGTCCAGACGGTCTGGTGGCCCTGGCCGTGGGACACCGACCCCGCCACCAGGGTCAGGGTCCCGCTGGGGTCGAACCTCAATTCGGCGGTCTCAATACTGGCGCCGGCGGCCTGTTCGATGGTGTTGGAAATGCCGATGCCGCGTAGCCGTCCACGCGCCGACGCCTCGGCCCGGCGCGCTTCGAACCCGGCGTAATCGGCCATCGCCAACCCCATATCCATGTTCTTTTCGAACTCGCCCGAATCATAGGTGAAGGTCAGCCCGGTCTTATAGGGCATGGAATCGGCGGGGATGGTGTTGCGGCGGCGCAGTTCGGCAGGGTCAATGCCGGTTTTGCGCGCCGCCATATCGACCAGGGATTCGATCACGAAGGCGGCTTCCGGCCTGCCGGCGCCGCGATAGGGCGAGGTGGGGTTGGTATTGGTCAACACGCCCGACACTTCCACATAAAGCGCCGGCGTGGTGTAGACCCCGGCCAGGGAGCCGATATTGCTGACCGGCGGACCGGCGCCCCGGAACGACATGAACGCGCCCAGATTGGCATCGGTCTTGGCGCGCAACGCCAGGAACTTGCCGTCGGCATCCAGCGCCAGTGCGGCTTCGGTGACGTTATCGCGGGCGTGATCGTCGCTGACGAAGCTTTCGCTCCGCTCGCAGATCCACTTTACGGGACGCCCGACCCGCTTGGCCGCCCACAGGGTCAGAATCATTTCCGGATAGATCGACCCGCGCAGCCCGAAGCTGCCGCCGATATCGGGCGCCACCAGGCGAAGCTGGGGTTCCTGGATGAACAGCGCCATCTCGGCGATGGATTTGCGAAACAAATAAGGCCGCTGCAACCCGGTGTGGAGCGTATAGCGTTCGGTTCCCGGATCGTATTCGCCGAGACAGCCCCGTGTTTCCATGGTGCAGGCGGAAATCCGGTTGATCATGAATCGGTGGCTGACCACGTGGGCGGCGGCGTCAAACGCGCGGTCGACCGCCTCCCTGTCGCCCGCTGCATGGAGAAACGCCTCGTTCCCGGCGCAGTCTTCCCACAATGGGGCGGTATCGGTTGCGCGCGCGGCCCCGGTATCCACATTCACCGGCAAGGGTTGGTAATCAACCTGGATCAGTTCGGTGGCGTCTTTCGCCTGGGCCAGGGTTTCGGCGACCACGATGGCCACCGCCATCCCCACATGGGCCGCCCGGTCGGTGGCGATGGCCCGGCGGGTCGGCTGGAACATGGGGTCGCCGTTGCGTTGCCTGCGCGGCATGTCGGCAGGAAGCGTACCCAGCCCATCGGCCAGATATTCCGCCCCGGTCAGAATTGCGAGAACGCCGGGCGCGGCGCGGGCAGCCTCGGCATCAACACCATTGATGCGCGCATGGGCGTGGGGCGAGCGCAGGATATGGGCATGGACCTGGCGGTCGAGCCGCAAATCATCGAGATATTTCCCCTGCCCCCGCAACAGCCGGGGGTCCTCCATCCGGGACACCGACTGTCCAACCGAATACTGGCCCATTGTTTCCTCGCGCCTCGTTGTGTCATATGCGGTGACGAAAATTAGCATAAGCGCGCCGCGCGCCAAATTGTTTCAGCCGGAGACCCATCCGCCATGCCCCCCTGGTTGCGGCTGTCCATCGCCGGGTCGGCCACATTGCTGGTCGGGATGGGCATTGGCCGGTTTTCATACACACCCCTGATTCCCGCGCTGATCGACGGCGGCGCGTTGAGCGCGTCCCAGGCGGGCTATGTCAGCGCGTTCAATCTGGCAGGGTATCTGATCGGCGCGCTGGCCGCCCTTCGGACCCGGACACGCTGGGGCGAAACCCGGACCCTGAAAGCCTGCCTGGTCATTTCCCTGGTCTGCCTGATCGCCAGCATTGCGAATTTCGGTTTCGCCTGGCTGGTGTTCTGGCGTTTTCTGGTCGGCGTCACGGTCGCAATCATGATGATCTACAACCTGACCATCGTGACCAGACACGCGCCGCCGGGACGGCTCGGCACCGCCACCGGGATCGTGTTCACCGGCGTCGGAATCGGCATATTGCTGTCGGGGACCCTGATCCCGGCCCTGCTGACCCATGGCCTCGCCGCCGCCTGGACCGGACTGGCCGTGCTGGGCGCGGCCGGAGTCGCAATCGGCTTCTGGGGATGGGGCGCGGCCGGCGATATGGCGACGCATGAACCGATGGAATTTTCAGGATCCCCACCGGTCACGCCGGCAATCCTGCGGCTGATCGCGGGCCAGACCATGTTCTCCATCGGGCTGGTCCCGCACACTATTTACTGGGTCGATTATCTGGTGCGCGGTCTCGCCCATGACATGAAATTCGGCGGAATGCACTGGGTTCTGTTCGGACTCGGCGCGGTGTCGGGCACATATCTGTGGGGGCGTCTGGCCGACCGGCTGGGATTTCGCGCCGGGCTGGTTCTGGTGTTCGCGGCCCTGGCAATCGGCGTGGCCCTGCCGGTGATCGTCCTTGCCCCGTGGGCGCTTGCGGCGTCATCCCTGGTGGTTGGCGCCCAGCCCGGATTTTCCGCCATCATATCAGGCCGCACCCACCAGATCGTCGGCCCGGCTCACATGGCCCAGGTGTGGCGCTGGATGGCCCTGATTTCGGGCGTGTTTCAGGCGGCCGGCGGCTACGCATACGTGATGCTGTTCGACCGCACCGGCAGCTATGGCGCAATATTCCTGATCGGCGGCGCAGCCATGGCCGTGGGCGCGCTGATCTCGCTGGCGCCAACCAAGCCTGAGCCTTCTACATAAACAGCTGTTGGCCCTTCATGTCCTTGTACAGATCGGCGACCTGTTCGGCGTAACCGTTATAGAGCAGCGTCGGCACGCGCTTGCCGGTGCCGAGCTGTTTTTCCGTCGCCTGGGACCAGCGCTTGTGATCGACCTCGGGGTTCACATTGGCCCAGAAACCATATTCCGCCCCCTGGATTTCCATCCAGAAGCTTTTCGGCATTTTGTCGGTGAAGGTAAACCGCGTGATCGATTTGATGGATTTGAAGCCGTATTTCCACGGCACGGTAAGACGCAGCGGCGCGCCGTTCTGCTTCGCGATGGTCTTGCCATAGGCCCCGGTGCAGATGAAGGACAGCTCGTTGCGCGCCTCGGCCAGTGTCAGCCCTTCCACATAAGGCCACGGATACCAGAACTGGCGCTGGCCCGGCGCGACTTCCTTGTCGTGGAAAGTCTGCATCACCAGATATTTCGCGCTCGACAAGGGCCGCGCCATATCGACCAGCGCGCGCAGGGAAAACCCGGACCAGGGCACGGCGATCGACCATGCCTCGACACAGCGATGCCGATAGAGACGTTCCTCGATCTGCATGCGCTTGATCAACGCATCGGCCTCGATGGTGAATTCCTTTTCCACCATGCCGTCGATGGTGACTTCCCAGGGGCGCAGTTTCATTTTCTGCGCCGCCTGCCAGATATTTTTCTGGGATCCGAATTCATAGAAATTATTATAGGTGGTGGCGATTTTTTCCGAGGTCAGCGCCCGGTCCATCTTATAGGCTTCGTTGCGTTTGGCGGGGTAGAGCCCCGCGTTCGGGTCCATATCGGGATCCGCCGCAAACGCGCGTTGGGCAAGACCGAGCGCAGGCGCGCCCGCCAACAGCAACGGCCCGGCGGCGAGCGCCTTGGACAGACGGCGACGGTCGCGGAACATCGCTTCCGGCGTGGCCTCGGACTCAGGCAGTTCCCAATTCGGCTTGCTTCTAAACAGCATCGTTCGGTCTCCCCATCAAATCACGCCAAACACATTATGGGCACTAAACATGATATGGAGAATCGCGACAATCAAAACCGCGTGATTTATTCCTGGCATTATTCCGCAGCGGCGGATTCCTTGCGGGCTTCGATCACCTGATCGGCGAGACGGCCGGTCAATTCCTGCAGATGATCGAACTCGGCCCGATAGGTCGCAATGCCCATGGAGAGCGAACGCAGTTCGATGATCAGATCATGCAGCTCCGACGTAGGCATGTTGGCTTTGACAATATCCCAGCCCCGCCAGTTCTCATTGCCGGAAAATCCCAGTATCTGACCACGTCGGCCACTGATCAGCCCGTGCACCTTGTTGGTGAATTCCGACGGCACGTCGATTTCGATCCGGGATATGGGTTCAAGCAATACCGGCGCGCATTTCGGCATGCCTTCGGTCATGGCGACCCGCGCCGCCAGCTTGAAAGACATTTCGTTTGAATCGACCGCGTGGAATTGACCGTCGGTCAGGGTAACGCCGAAATCAACCACGGGAAATCCGAGCGGGCCGCGCACCGAGAACTCCTTCACGCCGTTTTCGACCGCTGGAATGAACTGTTTCGGCACCGAGCCGCCGACAATCTTGTTGGCGAACTCGAATCCCTCTCCTCTGGGACGTGGCTGGATATCCACATGAACATCGCCGAACATGCCGTGGCCGCCGGTCTGGCGTTTGAACCTGCCATGCTGGGACACCGACTTCTGGATGGTTTCCTTGTAGGGCACGTTGGGCCGCGATGATCCGGTGGCGATCTTGTATCGTCCCGCGAGCTTTTCCAGCGCGATCTGCAAATGAATTTCGCCTTGCCCCTGAAGAACCAGCTCATGGGTATCGTCGTTCTGCTGGAAGCTGACCGACGGGTCTTCCTGATGGATGCGCTGCAGGGAGCCGGTCAGCTTGACCTCGTCGTTACGGTTCCGGGGCGTGATGGCCAGGGAATATACCGGCGTCAACGGTTCGGGCGGGGTCGGCATGCCGGCCGGGATTTCTCCCGATTCGGTGAGCACGTCGCCGGTCTGAACATCTTCCATGCGTCCGAACCCGACCACATCGCCCGCGGTCGCCCGGGTCACCTTGTTTTGCTGCCCGCCCATGAGCGACAGCAGGCTGCCGACCCGGTGCCCGCTGAGCATTGCGCCCTCGGACACGGACCCGGACCAGATTCGCGCCAGGGAAATCTTGCCGGAATGCTGGGTGTGATAGGATTTGAAAACCTGGGCGATGGTATCGCCCGTTTTATCGATCCCCAGCCGGGCGGCGGTCATCGCCCCGTCGGGGGCTTCGTGACGCAGGGCCTTGAGAAGCCGGCGGACCCCGTGGTCCAGTTCCGCGGCGCCGATAAACACCGGCACGATATTTCCTTCCCGCACGCCGCTGGTGAGATAGCCGTAGATTTCCTCTTTCGGCGGCATCCTGTCTTCGATGAGCTGTTCCAGCAACGTGTCGTCGAAGTCGGACAGGGCCTCGACCATTTCGGTGCGCGCGGCATCGAATTCATCCTGCATGGCGGCGGGCATGTCGATCAGCTCCGACGCGTCGCCCGGGCGATATTTATAGGCCCGGCCGTTGACCAGATCCACATAGCCCGCAATATCGTCGCCGTCGCGGATCGGAATCTGGCGCAGCACCAACGGGTGCACGGCGACTTCCTTCAACGCCTGCAGCACGGCCAGAACGGGTTCGTTGATGGCGTCCATCTTGTTCAGGAACAGCACGTGGGGAATATTGTAGTCATTGAGAATCTTGAACAGCGGCACCAGGGACAGCGCGCGCTCCGTCGACGGCTCGTAAACAATGATCGCGATATCGGCGACCATCAGGGCGTTGACTGTTTCCTGCCACAGTTCGATGGAGCCGGGACAATCGATGAAGGTCCATTTTTCATCGAGATATTTGGAGGAGGCGGCGGAGACTTCCGTGCTCATCTGCCGGGATCGGGATTCAGGCGACGAATCGCCCACCGTATTGCCGTCCTTTATGGTCCCTTTGCGATCGACCCCGTCACTGGCGAAAAGCAGGCTTTCCAGCAATGTGGTCTTGCCGCTGAGATAAGGTCCGACAATCGCGGCGCATCTTGTTCCCGTTGCATCAGTCATAGCGCGGTCTCCCTTTTCTTTCCAAGGTTGATCCGCCCTACCGAGCCCCAACGAACGTGCACTCACCCAGAAGGGCTGGAATGGACGGTATTGTTGATTAAAGTTTTTCAGGGCTGCGGGACGGAAGCAAGGGGAATCAGAACCGATCCCGATCTTGCGGTTGTGATTCGGCGGAATCAGCCCCAGAATCGGCAACTTCGTGGATTTACCCGGGAGTTGATCGAATGACCGTCGATATGCAGATGCTTTTATGGACCGCCATACTCTGTGTTTTACAGGCGTTTCCATACACCCTGGCCCTGATCGCCAAGGCCGGCCTGATGGGGGCGGCGGGTTATCCGCAGCCGGGCGAGGATGTTCTGCCGGACTGGGCGAAAAGAGCCAAACGGTCCCATCTGAATTTGGTGGAAAACATCGCGCCCTTCGCGATCATCGTTCTGGTGACTCAGGCGGTGAACGGAGCGAATGACGCCACGGCGCTGGGCGCGATGATCTTCTTCTGGTCGCGGGTCGTGATGGCGGCCGGCCATATCCACGGAATTCCGTTCGTGCGCACCGTCGCGTGGTTCGTGAGCCTGGCGGCCCTGGTAATGATGCTGCGCGAAATCATGTAGCCGCCACCGTTCGGCGGCCATGGAACGCATTGTCGAGCACGGTCCGGACATCGTCTCGGCTTAACGGGCGCGGGTTTGAAATGTCGCGGGCGGCGATGAGGCCGGCGGTCTCATCGAGCCGGGCCTCATCCATGCCCAGCGCGGCCAGGGATTTGGCAATGCCGAGCGTATCGTTCAGCGCGAACAGACCCGCCGCCGCGCCGTCCGTCCCAAGCGCCCGGCTTATGCGCGCCATGGCATCCGGCGCGGATGGCGTGTTGAACGCGACCACGAAGGGCAGCGAGACCGCGTGGGCAACGGCGTGGGTCATGCCATGAACCCGGCGGATGGTCTGGGCCATTCTGTGTTCAAGACAGGAACCGGCCCGGAACCCGCCGGCCAGCCATGCGCCCTGGAACGCCAAGGCGCGCGCCGCCCGATCGCCCGGGTTCTTCACCAGGACGGGCAGGCTTTGCGCCAGCGCCGCGATGGCGCGTTCCGCCATGGCCGACGACACCGGGTTGGCCGCCGGGCTATACAGGCTTTCGACCGCATGGGCCATGGCGTTCATACCCGACGGGCCGGATACCGACGGCGGCAGATCCATGGTCAGATCGGGATCGTAGATCACCACAATCGGGCGGCAGTCCGGGTCGTCGCCGTTGCGGGTTCCATCGGATTCCTGGACCCGCCAGTCGCCCCGCAGTTCGGACCCGGAATAGGTTGTCGGCGCGGACAAATGCGCCAGGCCGGTTTCATGGACCACCGCCTTGCCGAGCCCCACCGGCGACCCGCCGCCGAGGGACAGGATGGAATCCGCATCGGTGCGTTTGATTTCAGCCATCGCCCCATGGAACGCGGCCCCGGACATATCGGCGTCAGCCCCATCCCAGATCCCGGCGGATTTATCGCCCAGCGCCGCCGCCGCGCGGTCGGCTGCCTTGCGCCGTCCCGCCGAACAGACCACCAGCATGTTGGACAGGCCGAAACGCGCCGCCTCCTCACCGATGGTCATGATCTTGCCCGCGCCGAACACGATCCGCGCCGGGTTGGGGTCGAACGTAAAGTCCGTAAAATCCATGATGAGACTTTCCTTTTATTCGCAACATCATTGCGGCGCATTACCGGTGCCGCTACCTTCTAACCGGACATTATAACCCAATTGCAGGATGACATCGCATGGGCTTCGAACCGGCATCGGAAATCCTTTCCCGCTACACCGTGATCGATCTGACGCGGGCCCGCGCCGGGCCCACCGCCGCCCGGCAGCTGGCCGATTGGGGCGCCAACGTGATCAAGATCGAAACGCCCGGCCAGGGCGGAAGCGGCGATCTGGGCGCGCGCCATGGACCGGATTTCCAGAATTTGCACCGCAACAAGCGCAGCATGACGCTGGATCTCAAATCACCGGAAGGGGTTGAAGTCTTCAACAAGCTGGCGGCCACGGCGGATGTGATCATCGAGAACTACCGGCCCGACGTGAAATTCCGCCTCGGCATCGATTACGAATCGATCCGCAAGATCAACCCGCGCATCGTCTATGGCAGCATCTCGGGCTTCGGCCAGGACGGCCCCTATCGCAACCGGCCCGGGCTCGACCAGATCGCCCAGGGGCTGGGCGGCCACATGTCGGTCACCGGCAAGCCGGGCGACGGGCCCATGCGGTCGGGCGCGGCCATATCCGACATGACCGCCGGGCTGCTCTGCGCCAACGGTATATTAATCGCGCTGTTGGGCCGCGAACATTCCGGCGAAGGCCAGTGGGTCGACACGTCCTTGCTGGAGGCGCAGATATTCCTGCTGGATTTCCAGGCCGCGCGCTGGCTGGTCGACAAGGAAGTCCCGCCCCAGGCCGGCAACGATCACCCGACCAACGTGCCCATGGGCGTGTTCAAGACCAGCGACGGCTATATCAACATCGCGCCCATGGCCCATATGTGGGCCAAGGTCTGCACGGTGCTGGGGGTTGAGGATCTGATCGACAATCCGGATTTCGTCGACCAGCCCCAGCGCTTCAAAAACCGCGCGGCGGTCAACGCGGCCCTTGAGGCCGCGACGATCCACAAGAACTGTGAAGAATGGATCGCGCTGCTGAACGATGCGGGCATCCCGTGCGGGCCGATCAACACCCTGGACCAGACCTTCGCCGACCCCCAGGTGATCCATCTGAGAGTCGCCCAGAAAGTGACCTCGCCCGTGCGCGGAACCATTGAGGTGGTCGGCCAGCCGGTCCACATGAGCAACACCCCCAACCGCCTGGCAAGGCCATCGCCGGAATATGGCGAACACACGGCGGAAGTTCTGTCCGAACTGGGCTACTCGGACGACGACATCGCGGCGTTGAGCGGCAGCGGGGTGGTTTAGGCGGATTTGCACCGCCGGATATACCGATGATCACCTATCGCACTAATGCCATTTGCAAGCTGAGATGTGCTTTGATCGTCGGCCATTCCGATGCGACAATCGAGTAGACACAAGTATCGCGAATCGTCCCGTTGGGCATGACCATATGGGCGCGCAAAACACCATCGAGTTTGGCGCCCAGGCGTTCGATTGCGCGGCGGCTCTGATGGTTGATGAAATGTGTCCGAAATTCCACGGCGATGCAGTCAAGAGTCTCGAAAGCGTGACCAAGCATCAGATACTTGCACTCGGTGTTTATGCCGGTGCGCTGGGCGGACTTCCGGTACCAGGTTGATCCGATCTCGAGGCGGTGGTTGGCGGCATCGATGTTCATGTAGGTCGTCATACCGACCGATTTCCCGGAAGCATTTTCGATAATTGCAAAGGGCGACATGGAACCCGATTCCCGCAGCGTCAGGCGTCGCGCGATCTCATGGGCAACATGATCCGGCGCGGGCACCGACGTGTACCACAAACGATGCAATTCACCGTCCGCGGCGGATGTAATCAGATCATCCAGATGGGCATGTTCAAGCGGAACAACTGAAACCAGCTTGCCATGCAGTGAGATGGGTTCAGGCCAGGGCAACGCGCTTTCTCAATATATTGAAGAAGATGTCCGACACATTACGAAATATCAACGGGCACCGCCAATGTTTCGACCGATATCCTCCAAAATCCGCCCATATCCCATATCGGATGATCATCGGCCCTTTGTTGATAACGCGTAAGCCTCGCGTATCAAGGCTAAAATCATGCAGTTCACATGCTTATGATTGACATTTGCATGATTTTTATAT
>CALGIA010000190.1 GCA_937916005.1 uncultured Rhodospirillaceae bacterium | reverse complement strand
CAGCACCGCCACAACGACGCCCGGCATCGGCGCCAGTGGAATTTCATCCCCAAAATCCCCGGCATGGAATTCTGCGTCTTCCAGAACGTCGAATAATTGGAGCCGCGTCGTTTCGCCCTCGGAAAACACTGTAACATCGCGGCCATGGATGACCACGGCGCCGGTTCTTTCCATGTCCTCAATCACGGCAGTTACGTCACCATCGTTTCCGTAATATGCTTCAAAATGCACGGTCTTTCCAAGAAGCGTTATTTGATCCCCGGAGATGATGAGGTCAAAACGCGTGTGTCCATCCATAAGGGAAATTGTTTCACGCGGCGGCTGGTTCGTCCGCCACCCCCGAGCCGTTCGCCATGGGGAAAAGGCATCCGCCCCGGTGTTTGCACTGAGCGCCCGGTGACGCGCGACTGAAATAGCGCCGAGCGCCAGTCGAAACCCGGCAGCGTCCGGTTCGGACGCCGTGAGCGCCTCACCTTGTTGATCAAGGAAGCCGGTATTCACGCCTCCCTGCACGAATTCCGGATGGGTAAGGGATCTGAATAAAAAATCTGCATTGACCGCAGGGCCCGCCACGCGGATTTCCGCTACGGCCGACTGAAGCTTCTTCAAGGCATCGTCGCGGTTTGGACCATGGGCGATGATTTTCGCGATCATCGGATCGTAATAGGGTGTGACGGCATCACCCTCCCGGATGCCGCTGTCGATTCTTATGCCGCCACCCTCATCGGGCAGGCGCAGATAATTGATTTTGCCCACTGACGGTATGAAGTCTTGTGCGGGGTCTTCCGCATAAAGACGTGCTTCGATTGCATGGCCCGTCATCATGATCTGATCCTGGCGCTTGGGTAAATCCTGGCCCGATGCCACCAAAATCTGCCATTCGACGAGATCCTCTCCGGTGATCATTTCGGTCACCGGGTGTTCGACCTGCAGCCGGGTGTTCATTTCCATAAAATAAAACCCGCCATCGTGATCAAGCAGAAATTCGACCGTTCCCGCCCCTTCATAGGCGACAACCCTGGTGGCCTGTACCGCCGCATTTGCAATCATGAGCCTTTGGTCGTCATTCAGGGAAGGCGCGGGCGCTTCCTCGATGATTTTTTGATGACGCCTCTGAACCGAACAATCCCGCTCAAACAGGTGGACGATATTGCCCGACCGGTCGGCGAACACCTGAACTTCTATATGGCGCGTCGCGGTCAGATATTTTTCGATTAGCAGATGATCATCGGCAAAAGACGCCATGGCTTCGCGTTTTGCGCCCTCAATTGCGATTGCCAGTTCGGATGGATGTTCGACCAGCCTCATGCCGCGACCGCCGCCTCCCGCGGACGGTTTCAGCAATATGGGGTAACCGATGCTGTCGGCCGCATTCGTCAGCGTTACCAGATCCTGGGCATCGCCGTGATAGCCGGGCAGGATGGGAACCTTGGCGGTCTCCATCAGCGCCTTGGCGGCGCTTTTAGACCCCATGGCGCGGATTGCCGCCGGTGGCGGACCGATAAAGACGATGTTGGCGTCGGCGCAGGCCGCGGCAAAGTCGGCATTTTCAGACAGGAACCCATATCCGGGATGTATCGCATCGATTCCGGATTGCGTCGCCGCTTCCAGCACCGAAGCAACATTTAGATAGCTTTCCGTTGCCGTCGCACCGCCAATTGATATCGCCTCGTCGGCCATTGATACATGCCGCGCGCCGCGATCCGGATCGGAATGAATGGCGACGGAACGAATTCCCAACCGCCGACAGGTAAGGATAATGCGGCAGGCTATTTCACCGCGATTGGCGATCAGAATGGAGTTGATCATCCGCGTGGCGTCACATTCTGAACACGCCGAATTTGGTCTGTTCGATGGGCGCATTCAGCGCCGCCGAGATTGACAGACCAAGGACGGTTCTTGTTTGTGTGGGCGCGATAACACCGTCGTCCCATAACCGCGCGCTGGCATAATAGGGATGACCTTGGGATTCATATTGATCGCGGATCGGGGCTTTGAAGGCGTCTTCGTCTTCTGCCGACCATTGATCGCCCTTGGCTTCAATGGCATCGCGTTTGATTTGCGCCAGCACATTGGCCGCCTGTTCGCCACCCATTACCGATATCCGCGCATTGGGCCACATGAACAGGAATCGCGGATCATAGCCCCGTCCGCACATGCCGTAATTTCCCGCGCCGAAGCTGCCGCCGATAATCACCGTGAATTTGGGAACCCGCGCACAGGCCACCGCCGTGACCATCTTGGCGCCGTCCTTGGCGATGCCGCCGGCTTCGTATTTCTGCCCGACCATAAAGCCCGTGATGTTTTGCAAAAACACCAGTGGAATGCCGCGCTGGCAGCATAACTCGATAAAATGTGCGCCTTTTTGCGCGGATTCCGAGAACAATATACCGTTATTGGCGAGTATCCCCACGGGGTACCCGAATATGTGCGCAAAGCCGCAAATCAGGGTCGTCCCATAAAGCGCCTTGAACTCGTCGAACTCGCTGCCGTCCACGATGCGCGCGATGACTTCCCGCACGTCATACTGTTTGCGGTAATCGGTTGGAACAATGCCGAGGATTTCGGCCGGGTCCAGTTCAGGCTCGCGCGGTTCGCGGAGTTCAACGCCGATATGTTTGACCCGGTTTAGATTTGCAACGCAGTTCCGGACAATGGAGAGCGCATGGGCGTCGTTTTCAGCATAGTGATCCGTAACGCCCGATATCCGGGAATGAAGGTCCGCGCCACCAAGCTCTTCCGCCGTGACGATCTCTCCGGTCGCGGCTTTTACCAATGGCGGGCCACCCAGAAAAATCGTGCCTTGCTTCTTGACGATCACGCTTTCGTCGGACATGGCCGGCACATAGGCCCCACCCGCCGTGCAGGATCCCATGACGGCGGCGATCTGCGGAATGCCGGCGGCGGATAAATTTGCCTGGTTATAAAAAATGCGACCGAAATGATCCCGGTCGGGAAAGACTTCGTCCTGCATCGGCAGGTTTGCGCCGCCGGAATCCACCAGATAGATGCAGGGCAAATTGTTTTCCCGCGCGATTTCCTGGGCGCGGATGTGCTTCTTAACCGTCAGCGGATAATAGGTTCCGCCTTTCACCGTGGCGTCATTGGCGACGATGATGCATTCCCGGCCAGAAACCGACCCGATTCCCGTAATGATGCCGGCCGAGGGCACGTCTTCGTCATAGACCCCATGGGCGGCGAGCTGAGACAGTTCCAAAAACGGCGACCCCGGGTCGATCAGCGCATCGATGCGCTCGCGGGGCAACATTTTTCCCCGCGCCAGATGGCGTTTCCGCGCGGTCGCGCCTCCGCCTTCGCAGGTTTTCGCAGCAACGGCATCAAGCTGATCGACCAATTCGGCCATTGCCGTGGCATTGGCCTTGAATTCATCCGAACGCGTGTCGATCTGGGATTTTAAAATCGGCATAAGATCAGGTCGATTCTCGAAAGAGTTCTCTACCGATCAGCATGCGGCGGATTTCGCTCGTGCCCGCGCCGATTTCATACAGCTTGGCGTCGCGCAATAACCGACCGGTCGCGTAGTCGTTGATATAACCGTTCCCCCCCAATATCTGGATCGCCTTCAGCGCCATTTGGGTCGCGGCTTCGGCGGAAAACAATATCGCGCCGGCGGCGTCCTTGCGGGTGGTTTGTCCGCGGTCACATGCCTTGGCGACGGCATAAACATAGGCCTTTGACGCGTTCATGGCGGTATACATATCGGCAAGCATTCCCTGGATGAGTTGAAATTCCCCGATCGCCTGGCCGAACTGTTCCCGTTCATGGACATAGGGCACGACCTCATCCAGACAGGCCTGCATGATGCCGATGGGTCCGCCGGAAAGTACCGCACGCTCATAGTCGAGCCCGCTCATCAGCACTTCGACTCCGCCATCGACGCGCCCCAGGACATTTTCGGCGGGAACTTCGCAATCTTGAAACACCAGTTCGCATGTATTCGAGCCGCGCATGCCAAGTTTGTCGAGTTTTTGCGCGGTCGAAAATCCCTTGAAACTCTTTTCGATCAGGAAGGCGGTGATGCCGCGTGAGTCGGCCTCGGGATTGGTCTTTGCGTAGACCACCAGCGTGTCTGCATCCGGGCCGTTGGTGATCCACATTTTTGTGCCGTTCAGGATGTATCGGTCGCCCTTTTTGTCGGCGCGGGTGCGCATGGAAACCACATCTGATCCCGCGCCGGGTTCGCTCATGGCCAGCGCGCCGACATGCTCGCCGGACACCAGCTTGGGCAGATATCGCTGCCTTTGTTCATCCGATCCGTTGCGGCTGATCTGGTTGACGCAGAGATTTGAATGGGCGCCGTAGGACAGGCCGACCGAAGCGGACGCA
>CALGIA010000189.1 GCA_937916005.1 uncultured Rhodospirillaceae bacterium | reverse complement strand
TGGATCATTGGCGGGCTGCTGCCGTTGATGCTGCGTTGGCGCGCGGTGCGCAATATGGCCAAGGGATTTCGCGGCCCGTCGCCGGGTCAGACGTCGGATATCGAAACCCGCTATCTGCGCATGCAGCTTGACCATGACACAGGCGAGTTGCGCGGCACGGTGCTTGAAGGCCGGTTTCAGGGCCGCCTGTTGCAGGAGTTGACTGTCGCCGAGCAGACCGAACTGCTGCAGGAATGCCGGCTTCATGACGAGCAATCGGCCCAGATACTGGAAACCTATCTTGAACGGACCCACGGCGCGTCATGGCGTGGTGGTGAGGGGCGCGGCGGTGAGGAAGGATCCCGGTCTGGCGGCAGCGGCGCGCGCGCGCAGTCGGGCGGCGATATGACCCGTGACGAAGCCTACGAAATCCTCGGCGTCGCCAAGGGCGCCAAGCCCGACCAAATCCGCGACGCCCATCGCCGGCTGATGCTCAAGAACCATCCCGACCAGGGCGGCTCAACCTATCTCGCCGCCAAGATAAACCAGGCCAAGGAACTGCTCCTCGGAAGTTAGTTGCACGCGATTTTTTTTGCCGCCGAGCCCTGGTAGGTCAGCGTGCATTTCATGCCGACTTTCAGGATTTTCCGTTTCGCCTTGGCGCCGGCCAGGGTGATTTCGGTTTTGCTTCCACTCACCTTCACTTTCTGTTTCTTGCCGTCGCCCGTAAATGTGATGCTGCGCCCGCCACCTTTGATCTTGGCGATGATGCCGGCCAGTGTTTCGATCGGAATAACGGCCTTGCTCAATTGGGTGTGACGGGTATTGCTGGTCGCCTGGGCCGCCTGGTGCATCAATTCGGGAGGAGTGGCGGCCAGCGCCTGAATCATTTTCGCGATCGTCGGGCCGTCAACGGGGGCGATTTCCATCTTCAGCCTTTTCGCTTCGGCCAGAAAGGCGGGGTCCTTCATGGTCGCCATGAACGCGGTCTGAAGCGCCTTGGCGCGGTCGGCCGGGATGCCCGGCGGCGCGATGAATGGCCGGCCCCAGACCTGACGGCCATAGATGATTTCCAGTATCTTGCGGTCCTTGTCGGTCTTGGCGTAGTCCATCACGAAGGGCATGTTGGGCAATTCAGGGTGTTTCGCGGTCGACATCTGAACCAGCACATTGATTTTCTTGTTCTTCAGCCAGCCCGGGCGAGTGGATTTGACCGACGACCAGGACCAGCCGCATCTTCCGTCCAGCTCGCCGCGTTCCATGGCGAAGTTGATGTCGTTGCCGCCGGGATAGCCGGTCACCAGCTTCATCTTTGCGCCCAGCACGTTATTGAACACCAGCGGGAACACATCCGTGTCGGCTCCCGGTCCGGTGCCGCCGACGATGAATTTGGTGTTGAACATGTCGTCGATGGTCTTGATCTTCGATGTGTGCCATGACGCGCAGATGCTGACTTCATTGTTCATGCTGCCGACCCACGTGAAGCCGGTGGGGTCGAACTTGGCTTTCTTATTGCCGAACATGGGCTCCATCAGGATGCCGCGTCCGATGGTGCTGAATGTCGTGCCGTCCTTGGGGTGGCTGTTATAGATCTCGTTGGTGAGGACCAGGCTGCCGGCGCCCGGCCGGTTCTTGACCACGAAAGCGGGTTTGCCCGGGATATGGCGTCCCATATAGTGTCCAAGCACGCGGGCATAGCCGTCATAGCCGCCGCCCACGCTGTAGCCGACATAGATGGTGAGCTGTTTTCCCTTGTAGAAATCGGCGACGGGGTCGGCGTGAACCGCTGCGCCATATAGAAAAACAGACGAAATTGCGATTGCAGCGGTATTTGAAGCCGTTTTGAAATTTGAAGCCATGACTTTAATTTCCCTCCCGAATTCAGTGCATATGTCGATTGCCGCGTTTCGCATTCAAATGTGAGCGCATATTTCCAAGCGATCAACAGACTTGAAGTCTTTGTGTCCACGGTTCAGGCGTTATATAATGGTCTCCAATCAATGGATGCATCCAGCAAGGGATTAGAAATGAAGTTTGGCCTGTTTGGCGGTGCGACCGCGGAAACATCCCCGTCCCAGAGTTCGACCGAAGACTCCACCGCACGTTGGCAGGAAAAAAGCGACCGGTCCGAGCTTCCGAAATCCGAAGATAGCCATGGCTATGCCCAGTTCGTCGATGCCATCGTTTTGGCCGAAGCGCTTGGTTATCATAGCATTTTCCTGGTGGAGCATCACTTTACCGGGGTTGGCCAGGTTTCCGCCTCGCTCAATTTGCTGACCTATCTGGCGGCGCGAACCAAAACCATCCGGCTCGGCACCGGCGTTATCGTGGTGCCGTGGCATAATCCCGTACTGCTGGCCGAACAGGCCGCGACGGTGGATGTGCTGTCCCAGGGACGGCTCGATTTCGGCGTCGGCAAAGGCTACCGGCCGGGCGAGTTCGAAGGCTTCTGCATTCCGATCGAGGAAGCGGGTGAGCGCTTCGATGATGCCATGGCGCTGATCCGTCAGTCCCTGTCATCGGAAACGCGGTTTTCCTATCACAGCGAGCGGTGGAATTTCGAGGATATCGTGGTCGAGCCGCCCTCGGTGCAAAAGCCGCATCCGCCGCTGTGGCAGGCCGCCGGCCGGCCCGAATCCCTGAAGGCCGCGGCCGAAGGTGGGTATAGTCTTTTGCTTGACCAGTTCGCGACTTTCGAAGTCACGCTGGAACGGTTCCGCATCTATCGCGACGCGGTGGAAGCATCGGGTCGCGCGTTCGATCCAATGAATGTGGCGGTCGCCCGCGGCATGGCGATTATCCGCAATGAAGAAGAACGTGAAATTGCGGTCAACAAGCGCATGGCCTCTCTCAATAACATGAACCAGCTCGCAAAATCGGCGGATTCAAGCTACGTGTCGAGCATGCAATCCGACCCGGATCTGCGCAAGGCGGCGGAGCAGGGCACCCTGATCGGAACCCCGGAAGAAATCATCGAGCGGGTCCGCCAGCTTCGCAATGGCGGCGTCGAATATATCCTGCTCGCCGGCGCCCAGACCTCGCCCCAGACGCTGCGCGATTTTGCCGGCGAGATCATGCCGGCGTTTGCCTGACCGGATAGAGGCCTGTCGTGGCGCTTGCGCCCCATGCTGACGCTATGGCACAAACCGTCCAGCGAGATGACGGAACTGAAAGCTGGCGCGCATGGCAAATAGAATTCGCAAGGCGGTGTTTCCCGTCGCGGGACTGGGAACCCGGTTCCTGCCGGCGACCAAGGCCGTGCCCAAGGAAATGCTGCCCGTTGTCGACCGCCCCCTGATCCAGTACGCGGTCGAGGAAGCCTTGGCCGCAGGTATCGAGGACATCATTTTTGTTACCGGTCGCGGCAAGTCGGCGATCGAGGATCATTTCGACCACGCAATCGAATTGGAAGGCGTCTTGAGCGGTCGCGGCAAGGAGGCGGAACTTGCCGCCGCGCGGGGTCCGGTCCTCTCCGCCGGTCGTATCGCCTATACGCGGCAACAGGAAGCGCTTGGCCTTGGCCACGCCGTCTGGTGCGCCCGCGAATTCGTCGGCGATGAGCCCTTTGCGGTCTTGTTGGCCGATGATCTGGTGATGGCCGAAACGCCGTGTCTGAAACAGATGGTCGATGTGCATGAAAGAACCGGCGGCAATGTGGTCGCGGTGATGGACGTGCCGCGTGAACACACCAACCGTTACGGCATTCTCGATGTGGGCGCGGATGATGGAAAGCTGGCGGAAATAACCGGGCTGGTGGAAAAACCCGACCCCAAGGACGCGCCGTCGACGCTCAGCATCATCGGGCGCTATATCCTGCTGCCGCGGATATTCTCCGAACTGGATCGCCATGAAAAAGGCGCCGGTGGTGAAATTCAGCTTACCGACGCCATGGCCCGCATGATCGGCGGCGCGCCGTTCGATGGTCTGCGCTTTGAGGGCCGCCGCTTCGATTGCGGTGATAAGGTCGGGTTTCTGGAAGCCAATATCGCTTTTGCCCTGGCGCGCGACGATTTAGCGGATTCGGTCCGAAAAATTCTCCGCGAGTATCATTAACCGGAAATTAGCGCCCATATCCCAGAATCAGGCGCAACTCAACGATAAGGGCGAAATATGCGCATAGGAATGGTCGGAGTCGGCTATGTAGGGCTGGTTTCGGGGGCGTGTTTCTCCGAATTCGGGGTCGAGGTCGTCTGCATCGACAAGGATGCCGCCAAGATCGACCGTCTGCGCAATGGCGAAATGCCGATTTATGAGCCCGGTCTTGAAACCCTGGTTGAAAAAAGCGTGGCCGCCGGACGTCTGTCCTTCACCACAGATCTCGATGAGGCGGTGAAGGGATCGGACGCGGTCTTTATCGCTGTCGGAACGCCGAGCCGCCGTGGCGACGGGCACGCCGATCTCAGCTACGTCTATCAGGCGGCGGAGGAAATTGCCGGGGCCATGGACAGCTATACGGTCGTGGTCACCAAATCCACCGTGCCCGTGGGGACAGGTCGCGAAGTGTCCCGGATCATCGCGCGGACCCGCCCTGACGCGGAATTCGATGTGGCGTCCAATCCGGAATTTTTGCGCGAAGGCGCCGCGATCAATGATTTCATGCGGCCCGACCGGGTCGTGATCGGCGCGGATTCGGACCGCGCCGTCGAAGTTCTGCGCGAGCTTTACCGCCCGCTTTATCTGCTGGAGACGCCGATGATGTTCACGTCATTGGAAACCGCCGAGCTGACCAAATACGCCGCCAATACCTTTCTCGCCACCAAGATTTCCTTCATCAATGAGATCGCCGAGCTGTGCCAAAAAGTCGGCGCCGATGTTCAGGACGTGGCGCGCGGCATCGGACTGGACGGCCGCATCGGCGGCAAGTTCCTGCATGCCGGGCCAGGTTACGGCGGGTCGTGCTTTCCCAAGGATACCCTGGCGCTGGTCCGGACCGCACGCGATGCGGGCGCGCCTATTACCATCGTCGAAAGCGTGGTCGCGGTGAATGATGCCCGTAAGGCGCGCATGGCCGACAAGATCATTGCCGCCTGCGGCGGTTCGGTTGACGGAAAAACGATCGCCGTGCTGGGCGTGACCTTCAAGCCCAACACGGACGACATGCGCGACAGTCCAAGCCTGGATATCATTCCCGCCTTGCAAAAGGCGGGCGCCACGGTTCACGCCTATGATCCGCAGGGCAGGGAAGAGGCCGAGAAAATGCTCGACGGCGTGGTCTGGTGCGACGATGCCTATGCCACAATGGAAAACGCCGATTGCCTCGCCATCGTGACCGAATGGAATGAATTCCGCGCGCTTGATCTCAAACGGGTCAAGGAGCTGTTGAACCGGGCCGTGATGGTTGATCTGCGCAACATCTACAAACCCCAGGAAATGCGCGCCGCCGGGTTCGATTACTACAGCATCGGCCGGCCGATTGCGGTCAGTGGGGGGTGATGATGACCCCATCCTCAACCCATGATTTTGACCGGACCATTTTGCGCGAATACGATATCCGAGGCATTATCGGCGAGACCCTCTCGGCCGAAGACGCTTATGCCATCGGTCGAGGCTTCACGACTTTGGCGGGCGATGGGGCTGAAACAATCTGCGTCGGATATGATGGCCGGTTGAGTTCTCCCGAACTGGAAGAAGCCGTGGTCGCCGGGATCATGGATGCGGGGGCGACGGCAATCCGGGTCGGTCTCGGGCCGACGCCCATGCTCTATTACGCGGTGCATACCCTCGAAGCCGCCGGCGGGATCATGATTTCCGGCTCGCACAACCCGCCCGAATATAATGGCTTCAAGATGCTGACCTCGGCCGGTTCGTTCTTTGGCGCTGATATCCAGAAGCTTGGCGAGATTGCCGCCGCCGGGAATTACCGGACGGGCTCCGGCCGCCAGGAAATCCGCCACGTGTTCGATGATTACGTTGCCCGGATGGCCGTGGATTACGATGGCGCCCGGGATTTGAAAGTCGCGTGGGATGCCGGCAATGGATCGGCCGGGCGCGCCATGGAGGTCTTGTGCGCCAAGTTGCCCGGCGAACATATCCTGCTCAATGAAAAGATCGACGGGACTTTCCCGGCCCATCATCCCGACCCGACCATGCCCGAAAATCTGGAACAGCTGATCCGCACCGTGATCGACGAGGGCTGCGATTTCGGTTTTGCCTTCGACGGCGATGGCGACCGTATCGGCATGGTCGATGGACAGGGCCGGATTCTATGGGGCGATCAGCTCATGGTGCTGTTGGCGCGCGATGTGCTGGCCGCCCAACCCGGCGCCACCATCATTGCCGACGTGAAGGCGAGCCAGGCGTTGTTCGACGAAATCGACCGGCTTGGCGGTGTCCCGTTGATGGGACGCACCGGCCATTCACTGATCAAGGCCAAGATGAAGGAAACCGGCGCGCCCCTGGCCGGTGAAATGAGCGGCCATATTTTCATCGCCGACCATTATTTTGGTTTTGACGACGCGCTCTATGCCGCCGTGCGCCTTCTCGGCCATGTGTCGCGCAGCGGAAAATCCGCGTCCGAATTGCGCGACGGGCTGGCCCAACCGGTCAATACGCCGGAAATCCGCATTCCCTGTTCCGAGGAACGCAAATTCGCGGTAATCGTCGAAGTCGCCGACCGGCTTCGCATCGCGGGGGCCAAGGTCAATGATATCGACGGCGTTCGTGTCTCAACCGATGACGGCTGGTGGCTGCTGCGCGCATCCAACACCCAGGATGCTCTGGTCGCCCGCTGCGAAGCGCAGGACGATGCCGGGCTCGACCGTCTTTGGGCCGCCCTGGTCGCCCAGCTCGAGCAATCATCGATCGCCGCGCCGGACCTGTCCACTTAAAGAGACGTGGATTTCAAGAGTCCACGAAATGGGGTTCGGGGTGCTTATGCAAATCGTCGTAATGGACCAGTACGGGTGCGCCCAATTCACACGGCGCGCCGTCACGGAATGTCCATTCGCCCCGGTCGCAGTTATCGGCGCTCACATAGCCATTGATATAAAGCCTGCGATCAATTGATGAGACGTTCGGTCCCGAGCCATGGATCGTAAACACATGCCATAAAGCGACGTCGCCGGGATCAAGATCAAGATCGATTTCCTGCGCCGGGTCGAGCCCGAAGGGGTTGAGGTGTTCATCGTTCATGCCCGTATCCATGATGGTGACATCGGGGGCGAGCTGCAATTCACCCAGCTTGTGGCTCGCCGCGATAAGCGTCATGGCGCCGTTTTGACGCCGGTGCGGATCGACGGCAATACCGGTTTGTACGTAGGAGTCCGCCGGGTTGCGATAGGCGCTGCGCGGGCGGCGTGACCGGATATCCTGATGATAGCCGAATTCGACCATGTCCGCGCCCGGCGGCTTCCAGTGCATCTGGTTGATGATCTGTTTCAAATTGTCGCCGATCAGCGGCCGGACGATTTCCAACATCCGGGGGTCGAGCCGAAACCGGTTCAGGACGGCGTTGAAATAGGACGGCCACTGCATGATCCGCATGATTGGGCCGAGATTCCGGTCATCGGAGATCTTGAACAATGAATTGCCGTCACGGAAGCTTCTGCCATGTTCCATGCCGAGCGCGTAAACTTGGTCAAACGCCGCCTGAAGTTCCTGCATCTCCGAGGGCTCAAAGACGCCTCTGACCACGGCGAAACCCTGGTCTCGATACTGCTCTATATGGCTCTGGTCCATGGAATGACCTACACAAGGCTGTTATTCGTCCCGGATACGGTACCGCTTGTGGGTAAAGCGAGTCTGAACGCCGGGATTTCTGCGGAAAGCCTCATTCCGGGCGGGGCGGACAATCGCACACGAGCCGCAACATCAATTGGATCGCCTGGTTTTCGGTGAGGCCTTGTTCCTGAACAAGCGCACGCCATGTTTCAAAGCTCAATGCGAGAATCAGGGCGGCCTTGAGCATTTTTTTGATGTGGCCTGTCACGGGCCACGCCGCGGCAAGCACATCGGCGATGCGCCGCCAGTGGGCATGATACGGTTCCATTACCGGCTGGTCCCGCATGTACGGGATAACCCTGTTCATCATGGCTTCGGTCGCCCGATGGTAGGCGTAGGTTTCGCGCAATCCCTGGCGTAGCATTTCAACGGCATCTGGAATGGACCGCCACGCGTCCGGGTCCGGAAACGGGTGGCGCTGGAAATACAGTCCACTACAGGCGCCCATCATGGCCGCTTCATCGGGGAAGTGGCGGTATACCGTGACCTTTCCGACCTTGGCGCGCGCCGCGATGTCGCCCATCGACGTGGCGGCGGGGCCCTTTGTCTGGTGCAGTTCGATTGCCGCCTCGATGATCTTTTGCCTGGTTTTGCCCTGGCTTTCGGCGCGCCGCTTGAGTTGATATGAGC
>CALGIA010000188.1 GCA_937916005.1 uncultured Rhodospirillaceae bacterium | reverse complement strand
AGAGTCGATCAAGATTTGGGTTCTCGAGTTCACCTTTGACGTACCAAATCAGCGGGCGCCGGATAAGCTTCGCCGCGAATCCCGCCGTCAGAACTGCCCGGATATGGTGACATTGCACAATATCGACACGCTCGCGCAGGAAATGCACTGCGAGTTTCAATGTGTACCAAATAAGGCACAGCACCGTAATGGATTTGCTGATCGGGCCGTTGGTGAGCGTCTTGCCGCCGAATTCGTTCAGCGGACCCGGTCCGGGGACAACCTGCCACTGCTCGTCCCTGTCGCCAAGTGTTTCAAGGTAATCACATTCGACCGGCGAAATCAAAATCGGATCGAATTGTACCCTGTCGATGAACTTAAAGTACATCGAAATATATCGGGCGTTCCCATATACTTTATTGAAAATATATGGTTCGAAGATCGCGATTTTTTGACGCTGCACATCCTGCCGATGGATGCTTAAGTCGATACTAGCGGTCTTCATGGCGTGGGAATTACTCTGTTGTAGCTACAAATTTGAAATAATGAGCGATTTATGGGATTTAGATTGGCGGCAATTAATTTCAGATTAATTAACAGAAGGTCTTTCCACGTGATGGAAATGAGCATGTTGAAAGGCCGGGTATGGTCAAGTTGCCAATAGTCCCCCCCCAAGGGTCGATCCGGCCTGCCGTTATCGCGCTATTCGACTTCGACGGCACTTTGACCTATTGCGATTCCCTGTTGCCATTTCTGCGCATGGCTGTTGGGCGCGCGCGGTTCTGGGCCGGGCTGATCATTTTAACGCCTTCCCTGCTCGGCTATGGTCTGGGCCGAATTGACCGCGCGCGGCTTAAGGAAATCGTACTCCGCCATTATATCGGCGGCTGGCCTGTCAGTCGGTTTCAGGAAGCCATCAAGCGTTTCACCACGACCACGCTGACATCCCTGTGCAATGATGTGGCCATGGCGCGGATGAGGTGGCACCAGGAACAGGGGCATCGTATCATCGTGATCAGCGCATCGCCGGAAGCCTATCTGACGCCATGGGCCGCGAGCCTGCCCATCGAAACGGTGTTGGCCACACGGCTGGAATTCCGCGATGGAATCGTTTCGGGACGGATCCATGGCCGCAACTGTCGCGGCGACGAGAAGGTTGCGCGGCTTTCAGCTTATCTCGATGGGCTCGAAGGATATGAATTTTATGCCTATGGCGACAGTGCCGGCGATCGGGAATTATTGGCCCTCGCCGACCATGCCTACTATCGGCCATTTCGTCGTCCGGGTTCGGGTCTTACATTCAGGTTTCGCTTCATAAAGGCGCTTTCCTAGGAGAATTAAAGTCCCCATCCCTTTAAAAATTTTTAATGTTAATTGGCTATTCCTGAATGCAGGAATAGCGGAAGGCCCGTGCAATTTTTGGTCACGGCGCCAATCGCCGCTGGAGTCAGATTTCCGATGGAAACAGCCCAAGAGACGGCGACGGTTGCGCAAGACGAAAAAATTCCGCCTAAAATTGCCATATTTGCGCCTTACATATTCGAGACTGTCTATGGCAATACCCGCTATCTCGGCACGATCTTCCAGTTCATGAACAGGTCCCGCGCCGAACCCATCTTATTTACCCAAGCCAATGGCGGATTCTTGCGGGAAATTGAAGCGCTTGGCGGTCAATGCAATATCCTGCCGGCCCCCGCGCGCCTCAACCTATACGGCGGCGTCATCCTGGCCGGGGGGATTGCAGGCAAGGCCATGACGGTGGGGTGTCTCGCTTGGTATACCCTGCGCATCATGCGCCGGTTTCTTTCCCAGCGGATCGATATTGTACAGTGTCACGATCTCCGGGCAGTTCTTACCGCAGGTTTTGCCGCAAAAATCCTGCGGCGGAAAATCATCTGGTATATCAAGGGGGAACTCGACAACCCCCTGCTCGACCGCATCGGCTTCGCCATGGCAGACCGGATCCTGTTTCAGGGCGAGGCCAATATGCGACGGCTCTACCCGGAGCTGATAAACAAACACCGGCACAAGATATCGATCCTGCGAAACGGTATCGACCTGGATCAGGTCGGCTCAGCTGAAAACAGCGATAAAACCGAGTTGAAGCAGGAACTCAATTTCGAGGACAGTAAAATAAATATCGGCTTCGTCGGTCAAATCATGCGCCCCAAAGGGCTCGACGAGCTTGTCAGCGCCATGGCGGAAGTTCAAGAATCTCACCCCGATGCCGCGCTGTATATTGTCGGCGATCACTGTACCGACGCCTTTCTCGGCTATCGTACGGAGCTGGAAGACAAAATCCGGACGCTGGGACTGACCAACGTCACCTTTACCGGATGGCGCGCTGATGCCCATGACATCGTCTCGTTGATGGATATCTTCGTTCTGCCGTCCCATGCCGAGGGCGTACCGAAATCCGTGATCGAAGCCATGGCCATGGGCAAGCCGGTTCTGACCACCCGCGTCGGCAGTATCCCCGATCTGATCGACCACGACGAAACTGGACTTTTGGTTCCAGCCAAGAATGTGAAAGCTATCGCCGAAAATCTCGAACGTCTTATAACGGATAAGGAATTGCGTCACCGCCTAGGACAAAATGCGCGCGCGTTAGTCCTCAATAAATATTCGATCAAAGAAAATATTCTTGGCCTTGAGCGGCTTTACCAGGATATGTCCTGATCGCCGACCGGTGATATCACCCGGAGTCATCGGCCATAACTTACCGATATATCCCGAAAGCGCGGGCCCATCTGCGCCGCAGAATACGTGGCAGACAGCCCCGACTGAATGGCCGAATCCATTGAGTATCAATGGACGCCGGATCGTGGCCGGACAATAGACTCAGAGATATTGCCGTCGGTCGCCATAATTGCGATAAACGGAAACTGCGAAGCCCACGAATACCGCGCAGTAAAAGGCCAGATACCCGACAAGCAGAGCGTCGAGCGTATGGGTTACCGCGCCGGTGAAAAACAAAATAGCCTGTAACCCACCAAGAGTTTCCACATTCTTGGCCAAGCCGAACATCGCGCCGTTACTGTCAGCAACATTTTTATCGTCGACCTTGCCTGACGTCAGCGAATTTCCAAATCGGATATAAAGCACACGATTTATCAGGCGCATATACATGGAAATCGTTGATATTCCCGCCCCCGCGATCAGCACCAGAATAGACGGGTTTTCCAATTCAATACCGAAGACCCGCAAGACTGTTTCCGCACTATGATCCGGCGTCAGACACGCACCTATCCCCAAAGCTAGGGGTAGAAATGCCGCGACAACCATTCCGGTCGAGTAATCCACCATACCGCCAAAGTTATCCCGGATTTTAAGGGAACGGGCCATGGTGCCGTCGGTGACGTCGATCAATTGCCAGACGAAAACAAGCGTTGTCGCCGCGATCAGCCCGTGGCCGCCGCCGAAAATCGCCAACCCTAAGACCACAAATGCGACAGCAAGAGCAAAGTAGTTCACCTGGCGCGGTGTCAGTCCAAGACGAAGGGCCGCCCAAGCGGAATAGGGCCCAAACTTCCGGCAAAACGTCACCAAATAGTACCCCTCATCATTGACTGGAGCGTTCGCCAATTTGATTTCATGGAGCTTCGGGTATGCCATAGAATTACTTCTTCGGCCCCGACAATACAAAGACGGTTTGCCATGCCTGCCATTTGATACCCGGTATGCGCAGCACCAAATGGTCCAGTTTTTCCAGAATGGAAAGCACCGGTTCGAAAAGGCTGGTATTGCGAAGCGGCACCGCGGCCAGCGTGAACAGGTGATAGAATTTCATGTCCACATTGGCGAAATATTTTTTCATCGTCTCGAACTGGGGACGCCGAAGAATGTGGTCGACTTCCCACTCGGTTCTGATTTTCGGCGTCAGCCGGCGGTACAAATGAATGGGAATGTTATGGGCCAGCGCTTCGGTGCAGATCATCTTACCTTCCGGTTTCATGACGCGCGCCATTTCCGCCATGCACTTGTCGAGATCGATGTGATGCAATGCGCCATATTCGGTGATGATATCGAATGTATTGTCGGGCAGACCCGTATTCTCCGCATCCCCCACGACGAATGTAGCTGTCCCGTCGACGCCGTTGTTTTTTGCAAGCTTCTGGCAGTTTTCAACCGACACATCGGAAATATCCAGGCCGAGCACTTCCTTCGCGCCATATTGCGCGATCAGAACGCTGTCGTCGCCATTGCCGCAGCACAGATCCAGCACCTTTTTACCGGGCGTGTTCGCCTGGAACCAATCCAGCACTGCCTGTCGGCTTTCACGCTCGATGGCGTAATATTTCATATTGGTCCACATGGGATTCGAACCGATGGTTTCCTCGAGTTCCGGAGTCCATCTGGTATCCGCGACATGGGCATCGTCAGCGACCATGCGGATACTATCGTGAAACTCTTTTTCGGCGATTTTTCGGGCTTCCATAGGGTCTTATCCTTCGCGCACGGCGGCAAGCTTACGGTTAAGAAATTGTCTCATTCGATCGCCTTTTAGGTGTCAGGCAATCGGATGTCGTAGACCAAATCAACAGCGATACATTAAAGTAACAATTGATCGGGATTGGTTAATGTTCACTTAAAACCACATGTAATTAACGGCTTTCGGCAGAAAACAACCAGATGTCGAGGAATGTTAGTCTCGCCGTGCAGCCGCACAGTAGATAACTTTATACGACGTGTCAGGGCGGTCGCAGGGAATTGGCGACGGAGCAGCATACTCGATCATGCCTTCCTCAATTTCGGCGGGCATCGGAACCAGCCTTCCAAAGACCAGGCGTTTCAAAATCTTTTTGGCCTGCATTGTCTCGGGGATGAGATCGAATTGAACGGCGAGCTTCTTGATTGGTCGGAGTATTTTTTGGCGCAATGAAATTTCATCCGTCCGCATGAACCCAAAACAATCGACGGAAAGGCCGTGCCTGGAAAACAGGTCATGCAGTTCCCGCACGCCGATGCTGCGGTAACTGTGCGGGCTGCTGTTGAAATCAAACAGATCCTTGTTGGCGGTGGCGGTAAGAATGACGCCGCCCGGCCGTAATATCCGCAAGCACTCCTCGACGAAAAGATCGGCGGAGGGCAAATAATAAAGCGCCTCGAAAAGGATCACCACGTCGACGCTGGCGTCCGGATAGGGCGTGTCGGCGGCGTCGAATGTGGTCATGGCGATACGGTCGCCATAGTGGCGTTGAGCGATTGCCAGAATTTCAGCGGCATAATCACCGGCCGCGACGCTTTTGGATATCGATGCAAGATGTCCCAGTCCCTGACCGGCACCACAGGCCGCCTCGACCACATCCTTGTTGCGGCAGTAATCCGACGCCCATAAATATCGATGACACATGCGTTCGACTTGTTCCGCCGAAACTTCATCCCCGGAAATCTCGGTGACGTCGACGAAATGGGCCGTCGATAATAGCCCAGGTGCTGATGGGGGTGGGCTTCGGTCGAATTCGTCAGTCAATCCCATGCTCTTCATGCGACCGACTCCATGCCTTCGGGGCCCGACCTGTCGGGTTCACGGTCGTCGAAGACAGGCGCCCCAGCCAGCTGATATTGTTCTAACGTGAGTTTTACCACCCGCTCATCGGAGAAACGCTCCATGAATATTCGCCTGCTCGCCTCGCCCATTTCGCGTTCCAACCCTGGTCGGTCCGCGATGAATGCAAACGCCTCGGCAAGGCCGTGAACATCGCGCGGCGGAACCAATAGGCCATTGAGGTCCTTTTCAACCACGTCGCGGCATCCTGGCGTATCGGTGGTAATGACTGCCTTGCCGCACGCCATCGCCTCGATCAGGCTGCGCGGAACGCCTTCCGAATAGTAAGACGGCAAGACCACCACATCGGCGGCATGAATTTCATCGATGACGTCTTCCCGATGCGGATGCCATTGCACGTAACCCCTGGCGCTTTCGCGTTCCAGCCAATCGCCCGGAATTGTTGTAGGGTTTGCGATCCATTCCGCATGAACGCCGGTGACGTTGTTGGGGCGAGCCCCACCCATCAAAACGAATTCGACGGGCCGGGCGTGATTGCGTTTGGTCAACATCTGTTCGGCGGCGCGAAAATATTCCTCGATACCCTTGTCCCGGATCATCCGGCTGAACATCAGGAACCGCAAAGGTTCATTTGTCCCGGCGCGCCGCTCCCTGGGATGGAATGTTTCCGGATTGGCGCCCGATCCGGGAATAATGGCCGCCTGATCGGGATGTACCAAACCCAACTTCAAATAAAAATCGCGCAGATAGGAATTTTGGAAACACATCCGAACCGGCCGCCGCAGCGCGAAGCGCGACGACCCAAGCACCAGGATTCTTACGATCCGGATTTTGATCGACCCCTCGCCGTGCATCAGTCCGAGTCCGTTGACCGTATTGATAATTGCGCGAACGCCGGCGAAACGCGCGGCAAGACTGCAGTAAAGCACAAGCTTTTGAGTCGATTGGTGGACCAGATCCGGGCGCTCCCGCCTGAAAAGGCGCCACAGGGAAAAAATTGTCCATAAACCCGTGATGGGGTTGAGTCCAACCTGACTACAGGGAAAGCGAACAAACCGAACGCCAAGTTCCTCGAATTCACCGTTCTTCGGATATTCGGGCGAGGCCGCAATAACCTCGAAACCGCGCGCTTGGAGGGATTGAATCAGGTTGAGTCGGAAATTCAACAAAGTCCAATTGGACGGCTCGCAAATTATCGCCTTTTTTCGGGTATTGCCACGAGGACGCTTCATGGGTTCAGTCCCGCGCGGCGAACATTCGGCGCCACTCTGTTTCATTGATGAATTCATGTAATTTTTGCCCGACCCTCGGGGCCATCGCGAAGATACGCGAAGGCGAACATCAAACCGACAAAACCGCTGCCGCCGGCAATATTGCCTAAGGTCACCGGCAATAAATTACCGAAAAAACCCGAAAACGTGACCCCATCGGCGCCGTTCATCAAGGCGACGGGAATAAAATACATATTGGCAATGGAATGTTCAAAACCGAGCGCGACAAAAGCCGAAATGGGGAAAACAACAGCGACCACTTTTGCGACCAGTGTGGACGCCGAATAACACAGCCAGACCATCAGACAAACCAGGGTGTTGCACAGCACGCCACGGATAAAAGCCTGGCCGAAATTGAGATCGACTTTTAATCTGGCGATTTCCGCCGCCGTGTCGCCGACTGTACCGCCATCCATTTGCAATATCCCCGAGGCGTACATCAGAAAAGCACCGCTGACCGCGCCTACAAAATTGGAGACATAGACGACACCCCAATTGGACAGAAGCTGCACCGCTGTAATTCGCTGGGTCGACCAAGCCATTACCAGAAGATTGTTGCCGGTAAAAAGTTCGGCCCCGACAGCCATCACGAGTATCAGCCCCAAGGAGAATGCAATACCACCCAGCATCCGTCCGGGACCGAATCCGAGTGCGTCGTTACCGGTCATGACCATGGTGAGATACATCGCGCCGAATGAAATAAACATTCCCGCGGCGACCCCCAGCGTCACCGTGCGCGCAAATGGCTGGTTGGCCTTGGTTAGGCCGCTAAGCACAGCGAAATCGGCAATTCCGGACGGGGAAGACTGATTTGCATTCTGGGGGGAATATTGTTGATCCTGACTCATCGAGTTTTACGAATTCCGCACGTGATTTGTTCCAAACAGCCCTACAGGGCATCGGCACGATAAAGGAAGGTTGGTTAACAAGAGGTGCAGACCACGGAGCATTGGGCGCATTCCTGCTTGCATTTGTGAATATTGGGATGCGTCCTGGCTTATGCTGCGGTTGTTGACCAGGCTTCCCAACCCATTGCGTTTTTCAGATCGGACACCAGATGGGTTTCAATCAAATTCATGCGGTTGCCGGCGCTGGGATACCCCACCGAGGTCACCAGAACCATATCCTCGTCAACCAGATCACCCCGTTCCCATAATTCCTTCAGGCATTTGACGATGTGATCCGTACTGGTGCGCGAAAATTCGATCTTTGTGTGGATCCCGCGTGTTCCCGACATCAGATTGAAGCTGCGCGCGGCCATTTCGTCGGTGCTGATCGCATAAATCGGCAGACCGGTACGTTGCGCGGAAACCATCTGGGCGGAATATCCGCCTATGGTCACGGCGACGATTTTGGTAATCGGCAGGGTTTTGCAGATCATCCCGATGGCGGCGCCCACCGCTTCGGGAATGCTGCTGTCCAACGATTGACGATCCAAATTGCGCCGGTCAAGAAGATGGCTTTCTGAGGATTCAATCACCCGGCGCATGACGCCGACCGCTTCAAAAGGATTGGCCCCGACCGCCGTTTCGCCCGACAACATCGTCGCCGCGCAACCATCGAAGACGGCATTGGCGATATCGGTAACCTCGGCCTTGGTCGGAAATGGCGCTTCAATCATGGTGTGCAGCATTTCCGTCGCCACGATCACAGGCTTGGCGTCTCGCCGCGCAACTTCGATAATCTGCTTTTGCATGACGGCCAGGTTTTCAAGATTGGTTTCCACCGACAGATCGCCCCGATCGATCATGATGGCGTCGGATGCCCGGATGATCTCTTCCATATTGTCGAGACCGCCCTGATTTTCGATTTTGGCCACGATCCGCGGCCAGCTGTTGCCGATCAATGCGCGGATCCCTTCCACATGCATCGCGGATTCCACAAAGCTGATGCCGATGTAATCAACGCCGTTCTCGCGCGCGAAACGGATCCACTCATGATCGGCGTCGGTCAGAAGACGGGTTCCGAGCTGCACATAGGGCACGTTGATTCCCTTACGGCTTTTGAGTTGTCCGGCAGCCTGGGCCCGGCAGTGGATATCCCGCCCGTCGATTTTGACCACCTCAAAACGCAGGGTACCGTCATCAGCCAGGATCACCGCTCCGGTTTTCAGATATTCATGCAGCTTGTCGTAATTGACCGGAATTTTTTCGGACCCGTCATGGTCAAGATCGGTGGTCAGAATGATGATGTCGCCGCCCTTGAAAGTCGGTTCGTGATCGAGCTGGATGGTACGGATCTTGCGACCCGGGATATCGGCCAGGATCGGCACGTCCGGTAAAATCTTGCGGAGCAGGGAAATGGTGGCCATGTGCCAGGCCGGATCATTGTGGGACAGATTCAGCCGGGCCATGTTGATCCCCGCCGCGCGCAGTTCCAGCAATGCCGCCGGATTGTCGGTCGCGGGACCGATCGTGGCCACGATCTTCGTCAGACGGATTGCACTGTGCGCAGCGGTTTCCGCTTCGGCACTGGGTGAGTATTTCGGAACCGCACTCACAACTCGTTCTCCCTGACAAACAAATCCATGCCGCGCACGCTACGCACGATTTCGGGCCGCATCAGCCTCGGGTCGGGATCGGAGCCGCCCGATAGAATACCGCGCATGTCGGTGCCGCTGACCGAGCGCACCGCTTCGGGGTGGGACGCGCCATGGGAACAGCTTTTCTCGGTCGCCATGCTGTCGCAAATGTCGCAGTGATAGGCGTTTTCCAGCGGAATGATGGAAATCCCCAGCTCGGTCTCGAATTCATAAAGAAGATCATGGGCGCCGTATTGGCCGTAATAATCACCGACGCCTGCATGGTCGCGCCCGACGATAAAATGACTGCAACCGTAATTGCGGCGAATAATCGCATGAAACACGGCTTCCCGGGGCCCCGCATAGCGCATGGCCGTGGACAGAATTCCCAGGACCACGCTTTTGGCCGGATAGAATTCGTCGACCAGCGTCCGGTAGGCGGCCATGATTGCCGCGGGCGCAAAATCGCCTTCTTTTTTCTGACCGACCAGCGGCTGAATGAACAGGCCATCGCAGATTTCAAGCGCGATCCGTTGCAAATATTCATG
>CALGIA010000187.1 GCA_937916005.1 uncultured Rhodospirillaceae bacterium | reverse complement strand
GAACGATCAATTACATCCGCCATCAGGGATTCCGCAAAATCACCATTGGGCTCCATGCCCTCTGTCAGATAGGTTTTCAAATCCTCATCGCTCCACCCACCGATCCCGTCTTTCATGTGGGGCGTGATATTGGGCGTGGGCTCGCCCTCCGGCCCATCCCTGGCCCCCGCCATCCACCTGTCCCGCCGCAGGCCGCCAAGCCTGTTGCGCGGCGTGTGGCACTCGCCGCAATGGGCCAGGGCCGTGACAAGATAGGCGCCACGGTTCCAGGCGGGTGATTTTTCCGGTTTGGGCATCAAGGGACCGGGCCGGAAATTCAGCATTTTCCAGAAGGTTACGGGAAACCGCCAGGCAAATGGAAATTTGAGCTCATGACCCCGGCTGGGCCGCGCCACCGGCGCAAGGCTGGTGAAGTAGGACCACAGATCGCTCAAATCCCTATCGTTGATCCCCGTAAAGGCCGTATAGGGAAACGCCGGAAAATAATGAGACCCGTCCGGGGCGATCCCTTCCCGCATGGCGCGTTTAAAATCACTCAAATTCCAGCGGCCAATTCCGTATTTGCGATCCGGCGTGATGTTCGGCGCATAAAATGCGCCAAAGGGAGTTTTCAGGGCGCCGCCGCCGGCAAATTCCGGTGTTTTCTGCTTGTAATCCGTATGACAGCTTACACAGCCGCCCGCGATCGCCAGATAAGCCCCTCGGGCGCGTTGATCCTCCGCGCCGGCCGCCGGGCCCCATAGGGCGCAGAGCAAAATAGGGGCGGCCAGCAACGGTCGCCTATATTTCAGCCTTTTCCACATGGGGTAAAGTTACCCCTTATTTTTCGGGCCACGAAATGATTTGTGGAAGGTCAAGTGACAGCGGGGGCTTGCTCACATATTCTTGATCGCGCGGCTCCATAAACCGACGGAACAAAATGACCGACATAAAATCCCTGTGCGTTTTCTGCGGCGCGGCGGTTGGCGACAACCCGGCCTATGCGGAGGCCGCGCGCGCCCTCGGCCATATGATGGGACAACGCGGGATAAAACTGGTCTTCGGGGCGGGCCATGTGGGTATGATGGGGATTGTCGCCGACGCGGCCCTGGCGGCCGGCGGCGACGCGATCGGCGTGATTCCGCAACATCTGATGGATAGGGAACTGGCCCATGACGGTCTCACCGAACTCCACGTGGTCGAAAGCATGCATGTCCGAAAGCAGAAGATGTTCGATCTGGCCGACGCCATAGCGGTTTTGCCCGGCGGTTTCGGCACTCTGGACGAAACCTTCGAAGTCATCACCTGGAAACAGCTCGGCCTGCACGACAAACCGATCCTGTTGATCGATACGGAAGATTACTGGCAGCCGTTTGCCGAATTGATCGGCAATATCACCCGGTCGGGTTTCGCCCGCGGAAATCACGCCGACCTCTTCGCGCTGGTCAAGACTCCGGAAGAATTGTTCGACCTGCTTGAAACCCTGCCGGAAAGCCACGCCTCCGCCGATCCGGATAAATTTTAAACCCTCATTGGGAGCATGACCTGAATGGATTGGACAAACCGGCGCGAGCGGTTCCGCGCGCTCATATCGGGCGACAGATGTGTTCATCCTGGGTCCGTATTTGATCCCATATCGGCGCGGATCGCCGAGGATATCGGTTTTGAAGTCGGCATGTTCGCCGGTTCGGTCGGGTCCATGACGGTGCTCGGCGCGCCGGACATCATCCTGTTGACCCTGACCGAATTCGCGCAACAGGCCTACCGCATCAACCGGGCCGGCAATCTGTCCCTGCTGGTCGACGCCGATCACGGCTACGGCAACGCCCTGAACGTGACCCGTACGGTGGAAGAGCTGGAAAGCGCCGGCGTTGCCGCCCTGACCATCGAGGATACGGATTTGCCGCAGCCTTATGGAACCGTGGGGAGCACCCGTCTGATCCCGATCGCGGAAGGGGCCGGCAAGATGCGGGCGGCGCTGGGCGGGCGTCAGGACCCCGATCTGGTCATCGCCGGGCGAACCAGCGCCGTATCCGTTACCAGTCTCGACGACGCGCTCGCGCGCGCCAGGGCCTATGAAGCCGCGGGCGTCGATGCGATGTTCTTCTCCGGGGTCACGACCCGCGCCCAGGTCCAGGCCCTGTCGGAAGCGCTGACCATCCCGATTTTCCTCGGCGGCAGCAGCGGCGAGGTCGCCGATCTGGATTTCCTGTCGGATCACGGCGTGCGCATCGCCCTGCAGGGCCATCACCCTTTCATGGCGGCCGTCCAGGCCACCCACGACACTTTAAGGGCGTTGCGCGATGGGGTCGATCCGGCCGATCTCAGGGGCGTGGCGTCATCCGACAAAATGAAGCGCGTCACCCGTCACCAGAAATATCAATCGAATATGAAGGATTTTCTGGGAAACTAATCGAAATTGGCGCATTTTGTCGCCTGTCATTCATGATCAGATTGCGTGGTGGATTTGTCCGACAAGAAGAACTGGGGCGGCAGTCCCGGCCGAGAGGAAATACTTTCGGGCGCTTTTGAAGCCCGCGCCGCGCAGTTTATTCGTGACGCCAGAATTCCCATCAAGCCCATTGAAGAACGGTTGGCCATCAAGGACCGTTTGTTGAGTGAGATGGCAACCGGCGACGACGTTTGGGTTTACGGCTATGGCTCCCTGATCTGGAATCCGGCGTTTCACTTTGCCGAAAAGCGCATTGCCAAGCTGCATGGTTTTCACCGGCGTTTTGTCTTCTGGTCCACATCCGGCCGCGGCTCGCCGGACTGCCCCGGCATGATGCTGGCGCTGGAGCCGGGCGGCTGCTGTACCGGCGTTGCCTATCGGATCGCACCCGACGTCGTCGATACGGAACTGAGTTCCATCTTCATGCGGGAGCTCATGACCGGGTCCTATAATCCCCGCTGGGTAAAGCTTGAAACCGACAAGGGCCCGGCCCGCGCGCTCACCTTCACGGCCAACCGGAAGCATATGAATTACGCCGGCCGCCTGCCCCTTGACGAGGTTGCCCGCAACATGACCCATGCGGAAGGTGGACTCGGCACCTGCCGGGAATATCTTTTCAACACTACCGAACATCTGCTCGAACTGGGAATAAGGGATTCCGGGCTTGAAACTCTGACAAGAATGGTGCGCGCCCTGCGCGCCGATTGAACTCTGTTGTTTTCAATCCCTCAGGAGTCCAGACTAGGGCTGGATATGAATTCAAAGGAGAAACGCCATGGCC
>CALGIA010000186.1 GCA_937916005.1 uncultured Rhodospirillaceae bacterium | reverse complement strand
GACATTTGTAATGCGTGAATGTCTTTCCAGTGTTGTGCTCAGTCTGCTGCCTCAATGGAAGAAAGGGGGACACACCGTCGAGATCGATTGCGATGATGACCTCCGTATTGAAGGCTTTCCGGGGATCGTTTCGCAGATTGTGACGAATTTGCTTCAGAACTCCATGATCCATGCTTTTGATGACGGCGTGGGTGGGCATATCAAAGTAACCGCCCATCTCGTTGGGCAGGAATGCAAACTGAGCTATAGCGATGATGGCAAGGGGATGAGCGAAGAGGTGAGGTGTCATATTTTTGAGCCGTTCTTCACCACCCGGCGTGGGCAGGGGGGATCAGGCCTTGGGATGCACATCGTCTATAACCTTGTGACCGCGCGATTGGGCGGGGTCATCCAGTGCCACAGTCATCCCGGCGAGGGCACTAATTTCGAAATTTCATGGCCGCTGCCCGATTCCGTGGCGGGGGAAAATTTCGAGAGCCGGTCCTCCGCCGCCTGATGAGGGGACGGGTCGCGGGCGCACTTGGAATTTTCCCGAAAGAGGGAGTATAAATTCCCTAGAGTTCTAATAATTAAGACTTTAGGGAGCCCGCCATGACGGTTATCGACGCCGATGCCCATGTCATCGAAAATGATCAGACTTGGGCTTATCTGCCCGAGGACATGCAGCGCTACGCACCGGCGATCCTTGATCAGCTCAGCGGCGCCTTCGGCCAGACCAACCGGGGGAATGTTTCGCGCCAGTGGGTCATGTGCGAAACCCATATCCAGCCCTGGGACCGCAACGTCAACCAGGATCAGACGGACGAGGAATCGCGCAACCTCACCAATGTGGCCAAGCGACTGGCCCATATGGATGAGCTGAAGATCGATGCGCAGATCCTCTACCCGACGATTTTCCTGTCACCCTGTGCGCGCGAAGCGGTCGGTGAATTTGCGCTCTACCATGCCTATAACTGCTGGCTGGCCGATATCTGGAAGGCTGCGCCGACGCGTTTGCCCTGGGCTGCGATGGCGCCGCTCAATTCCCTGCATCGGCTGCGTGAGGAGCTTGAGTTCTGCAAGGCCAACGGCGCCGTTTCGGTTTTTGTGCGGCCGTTCGAATGCGAGCGCATGGCCTTCGATTCGTATTTCTGGCCGCTTTACGAAATTGCTCAGGAGCTGGGCCTCGCCATCACATTCCATGCCGGCAACGGTTCGTACCAGAACCACAAGTTCCTGGAGCCGCATAACTTTGCCAAGTTCAAGCTGGCGATGGTCGCCAGTTTTCACGGCCTTCTGGAGTTCGAGGTGCCCAAGCGCTTCCCCGAACTGAACTGGGGGTTCATCGAGGCGTCCGCCAGCTGGGTGCCCTATGCCCTGAAGGATGCGGCGACGCGGCTTGCGCGCAAGGGCAAGCGCCTCTCCGCCAACCCGCTTGCCGACAACAACATATTCGTCACCGTCGAAGTGACCGACGACATCCCCTATATCATTGACCGGGCCGGCGATGACAACCTGGTGGTGGGCACCGATTACGGGCATACCGATACGTCTGCCGAGATTGAGGCGCTGCGAATCTTGCGTGAAGACGGCAAGGTGCCGGCGGCCAGCGTGGACAAGATTCTCGGCCCCAACGCGGCGCGCCTTTACAACATGGGCTAGGCGCTTTCACACGAACGCAAAAAGGGCGGCCCCGCGGGACCGCCCTTTTTCATGGACCGGGAAAACGGTCAGTCCTTATCGGAGTCGTGCAACTCGATCACGTTGCGGTCGGGGTCGAGGAAATACAGGCTGCGCCCGGTGAAGGTGGCATCGCCGTGGCGTTCTTCGTCCAGGATGATTTTCACGCCCTTGCCGGCCAGGTAGTCCTTGGCGCGGTCGTATTCATCCGGGTCCACGTAAAAAGCGGTGTGGATGTCGTTTTCGTCGCCGGGATTGGGATCGACCTTGTTCTTGGAATGGGTCAGGACGAAATAGTCGTCCTGATTCTTGCAAAACACCATGTGCTTGTTTTCGCGGACGAAGTCGAAACCAATGGTGTCGATGTAGAATTCCTTGGACCGTTTCAGATCGGTCACGGGAATGGTGAAATGGGTTAGACCCTTCATTTTTATCATGGCTGCCTCCGTGCTGGTTTTGGCGCATTATACCGGCGTCCGTGACGCCAGCCAATACGTTGCGGAGGAAGGGGAATCGATGGCGGATCGGCTTAAATCGGGTTTATGGGTGCGCGCCCAGCTCAGGATATGTGACCGGGTGGGGCGGCCAGCCGCAGTTCTGCGCCACGGCGATGATGATGTCGGGGTCATCGTGCTCAAGCTGCGCGGGGCCGGTGACTTGGTCCGTATCTACGCCCAGACAACGGGGTCCGATGGTGGGTTGGCCTGGCATCGGCCATTGGGAGCGGACCCGGTGCCGGAAGCTGACGCGGATGCCTATATCAAGCGATCTCTCGATTTTGATCCCGACATGTGGGCGCTGGAAATTCTCGACCGCGATTGTGGATTTGCCCTCGATGGCCGGGTTCTGGACTGACCGGCACTTCATCACATCTGCTTGATCAGGCCCATTGCGCGTTGACGCATCAGGGGGCTTCGATAAGCTTCACCTCCGAAGCTCCAGATTCGAAGGATGACCTCATGGACGACAACTCGATTGCCACCCAGCGTGACGATGTGCGCGATTATTATGGGCGCGTGCTGGAGGACAAGAACGACCTCAAGACCAGCGCGTGCTGTCCGGTTGAGGCGATGCCCGTCTGGGCGCGCCCGCTGGTGGGCAATATAGAGACGGAAATTCTCGACCGGTTTTACGGCTGCGGCTCGCCGCTGCCATTGGCGGCGGAGGGTCGGACGGTGCTCGACCTCGGCTGCGGCACCGGGCGCGATTGCTACATCCTGTCCCAGATGGTGGGCCCGCAGGGCCGGGTTATCGGCATCGACATGACCGACGGGCAGCTCGACGTCGCCCGTCGTCATCTGGATACGCAGATGCGCCGCTTCGGCTACAGCGCGCCCAATGTCGATTTCCACCACAGCTTTATCGAAGACCTGGGCACCGCCGGTATTGCCGACAACTCGGTGGATGTCGTGGTGTCCAACTGCGTCATCAATCTTTCTCCGGACAAGGAGCGGGTGTTCAGTGAAATTTTCCGCGTCCTCAAGCCCGGCGGGGAGCTGGTATTTTCCGATGTCTTCGC
>CALGIA010000185.1 GCA_937916005.1 uncultured Rhodospirillaceae bacterium | reverse complement strand
TGGGTCGCGTGAGGTGGTCAAGGGCGTCAGCCTGAATATTCCGACCCGGGAAATTCTCTGCATTCTGGGTCCGTCGGGCTGCGGCAAGACGTCGCTTCTGCGCATCATCGCCGGACTCGAGGAACTTCAGCACGGGTGCGTCATGGTTAATGGCGAAATCATGGCCGGTGACGGCATCGATATCCCGCCGGAAGACCGGTCCATGAGCCTGTTGTTTCAGGATTTCGCCCTGTTTCCCCATCTCAGCGTGATCGACAATGTGACCTTCGGCCTGACCCATCTTTCACCGGAAGAACGCGACAAACGCGCCCGTGAGGTCCTGGGACAGGTCGGCATGCTGGGATATCTGGACAGTTTCCCCCATGTGCTGTCGGGTGGTGAACAGCAGCGCATCGCCCTGGCCCGCGCGCGCGCGCCACGCCCCCATGTGATGCTGCTGGATGAGCCGTTTTCCAATCTTGACGTCCGCCTGCGCAGCCAGCTCCGTGATCTGGTCCTGCATGTGCTCAAGCAATCGAGTGCGGCGACGCTGATCGTGACCCATGATCCGGAAGAAGCCATGTTCATGGGCGACCGCATCGCGGTCATGCGCGACGGGGAGATCGTCCAGGAAGGAACCCCGGAAGATCTTTATCACGCGCCCGTCGATACCTTCGTTGCGGGACTGTTCAGCGAGGTCAACCGGATCCCCGGCGTGGTTTTGGGGAACGTGGTTGAAACTGTATTGGGGCCGGTTCCGGCGCCCGGCTTCGCCGATGGCGCAAAAGTTGTCGTGCTGGTTCGCCCGGAAACCCTTGGGATCATCGGAGCGGATGATTCCGGCCCTGTGGCCAGGGTGGTGACGGCCCGCATGCTGGGCCAGTCAAGCCTGATCCATCTCAGCGTCGAACAGCCCGGCGGCGAGGGACTCCATCTTCATATCCGCACCATGGCCCATGTGCGCCCGGCCGAGGGCGATATCATCGGCATCCATTTCGATCCGGATCGGGCTTTTGTGTTTCCGGATGACACTGATGACTGAATTATTCGGGCCTATTGGAGGCGTCACGCGGCACGCCCAGTGTGTTGCAGCGCAACATGGTTTCTGCCATGATCGCGCCCATCGGGTTTGACCGCCTTTCAGGAGTATTTTCATGGGTGCCTTCGGAATCTGGCAGTGGGTATTGGTTGCGGTTATCGTGCTGCTTCTGTTTGGCGGAAGGGGCAAGATTTCCGGACTTATGGGCGATTTCGCCAAGGGCATCAATTCGTTCAAGAAGGGCTTGAAGGAAACCGACCCGGAAGCGGAACCCGGCGCCACCGCCAAAATTATCGAGAATGAGTCGGAGACCGCGAAGACAGGTGACGCGGCCAAAAAAGACGAAGCCACCAAGGGGTGACCGCCGGGATCGGTCGCCGTCCGCGCGAGACTTGGTCCGCGCCCTTAAATCAGGAGTGCTGATCCGCCATGTTTGACATCGGCGGCTGGGAATTCATGCTTATCGTTATTCTTGGGATCGTGGTCATCGGTCCCAAGGAACTGCCGGGCGCATTGCGAAATATCACCATCTGGATTCGCAAGGCGCGTGGTCTGGCCCGTGAATTCCAGAGCGGGATCGAGGACATCGTCCAGGAAGCCGAGTTCGAGAAAATCCGCCAGGACGTCATGGACGGCGCCAACCCGACCGGGTCGATTTACGACATCAAGGATGAAATGAAACAGGCGCTGGACCCGGATGGCGACATCGAACAGTCGTTTTCCATGGAAGACAGCAATGACTGGTTCAGCGATCACGACGAAATTGAAGATGATCCGGATGAGGACGACAATTCGATCGCATTACCGACCGAAATGCCTTCCAAAGACGATAAAAGCGGCGCCTGAGCATGGCTGAGGAAACAATCCCTGAAGAAAAATCAATGCCGCTGCTGGCCCATCTGGTGGAGCTGCGGTCGCGCCTGATCTGGTGCATGGGCGGTTTCCTGATCGTGTTTTTCGCCTGCTACTTTGTCGCCGAGGATATTTTCGGATTCCTGATCAAGCCGCTCGGCAATGCCCTGGAAAGCCGCGAAGGCGCACGGATGATTTTCACCGCCCTGCAGGAAGCCTTTTTCACATACATCAAGGTGGCTTTTTTTGCCGCCACCTTCATTTGCTTTCCGCTGTTTTCGGCCCAGCTATGGATGTTTATCGCACCCGGTCTGTACCGCAGCGAAAAACGCGCCTTCCTGCCGTTTCTGATCGCGACTCCGATCCTGTTCCTGATGGGCGGCGCGCTGGTCTATTACTTCATCATGCCGCTCGCCTGGGATTTCTTTCTCGATTTCCAGAAACCCGGCGCGGCGGGCGATCTGGCGATCCAGATAGAGCCCAAGGTTGACGAGTATCTTTCCCTCGTCATGCGGCTGATCTTCGCCTTCGGCGTGGGGTTTGAACTACCCGTCGTGCTGATCCTGTTGGCCAAGGCAGGGATCGTGACGTCCGACGGGCTCAAGAAAAAACGCCGTTATGCCGTCGTGGGGGTGTTTGTCGTCGCCGCCATTCTGACGCCGCCCGATGTGATCAGTCAGATCGGTCTGGCCGTGCCGATCCTGCTGCTTTATGAGGTGTCGATCTTCGGCGCCCGGATGACCGAACGCAATAAAGCGAAACGGGACGCGGAAACTGACGACGATGAAGACTCAGGTTAAGTACCCGACGCCTGATTCGTGTATTTTCAAGTTCGTGAGGTGAAACATGCATGATCTGCGATGGATCAGGGAGAACCCGGACGCGTTCGATTCCGGGTTGAAACGCCGTGGGCTCGACCCCAGAGCCGAAGAAATATTGGAGATGGATTCCCAAAGGCGGTCGGCCCAGACCGGGCTTCAGGATATTCAGACCCGGCGCAACGAGGCGTCGAAGCAGATCGGCATGGCCAAGAAGGCGGGCGAGAATGCCGACGCGGTTATCGCTGAGGTCGCTGCCCTGAAGGACCGCATGGGCGCGCTTGAGGACCAGGCTCGAGACCGCGAACGCGAGATCGAAACCGTTTTGTCCGCCATTCCCAACTTGCCGTTCGATGATGTGCCCGATGGCGCGGACGAATCCGACAATGTGGAAATTCGCAAAATCGGCGACCCGCCCAAATTCGGCTTCGACGCCAAAGAACATCATGATCTGGGCGAGGCCCTGGGGTTGATGGATTTCGAGACCGCCTCGAAACTTTCCGGCGCGCGGTTCGTGGTGCTCAAGGGCGCGCTGGCCCGCATGGAGCGCGCCCTGGCATCCTTCATGCTCGACATCCACACGGCCGAGTTCGGCTATACCGAGGTCAATCCGCCGGCCATGGTGCGCGACGATGCGCTCTACGGCACGGGCCAATTGCCCAAATTCGGCGAAGATCTGTTCAAAACCACCACCGGCCACTGGCTGATCCCGACGGCGGAAGTGCCGCTGACGAATCTCGTGGCCGGAGAAATTCTCGATGAATCCGCGCTGCCCCATCGATACACCGCCATGACCTGGTGCTTCCGGTCCGAAGCGGGGGCCGCGGGCAAGGATACCCACGGCATGATCCGGCAGCACCAGTTCACCAAGGTGGAAATGGTGTCGATCGTACATCCGGATAAATCCGCCGAGGAACATGAACGCATGACATCGGCCGCCGAGGAAATCCTGAAGCGGCTCGGTCTCGCCTATCGGGTCGTGGTGCTGGCGACCGGCGATCTCGGCTTTTCCGCGCGCAAGACCTATGATCTGGAAGTCTGGCTGCCGGGGCAGGGGGCCTATCGCGAAATTTCCAGCTGTTCCAATTGCGGTGATTTCCAGGCCCGGCGCATGAAGGCGAGGTTCCGCCCGGAGGGTGGAAAGGGAACCGAATTCGTCCATACCCTCAACGGGTCGGGTCTGGCGGTCGGACGCACGCTCATCGCGGTGATGGAGAATTACCAGCGCGAAGACGGCTCCATCCAGGTGCCCGAGGCGCTGCGACCCTATATGGGGGGACTCGAATTGATCCCGGCGGCAGGGTGACCGGGTGAAGCTTTCCACTTCGCGCATTCTGGTGAGCAATGATGACGGTATCCATGCGCCCGGCCTCAAGTCGCTGGAAAAAATAGCGAAATCCATCTCCAGGGATGTCTGGGTGGTCGCGCCCGAGACCGAGCAGAGCGCGTCCGGCCATTCCCTGACCCTGACGGTGCCGTTGCGGGTGCGCAGGGTGTCGGCCCGAAAATTCGCCGTCAATGGCACGCCGACCGATTGCGTCCTGCTGGCGATCAACCACATCATGCGCGATCACCGGCCCGATCTGGTGCTGTCCGGCGTCAATGCGGGCGGAAATCTGGGCGAGGACGTCACCTATTCGGGCACGGTTGCGGCGGCTATGGAGGGGGCGCTGCTGGGCATTCCGGCCATCGCGCTGAGCCAGGTGCGCAAGAACGGCTCGCGGGTCCTCTGGTCGACTGCGGAACATCACGGCGCGGATATGGTTCGCCGCCTGGTGGATATTGGCTGGCCGTCCAATGTCCTGCTGAATGTCAATTTTCCCGATGTGCACCATGACCATGTCACCGGCATCACGGCGACGCGCCAGGGAAGGCGCAAGATCGGCGACGCCCTGAATACGGGCATCGATCCGCGCGGTCATCCCTATGTCTGGATCGGCACGGAGCGCGACGAAGACCCATCCTTCCCGGGCTCCGATCTGGAGGCGGTCCATGCCGGGATGATCTCGGTCACGCCGCTGGGGCTCGATCTGACCCACAAATCGACGCTCACGTCTCTGCGCAAGGCTTTTCCCGGCAAGGCCCGGTCTGTTGCGGCCAGGTCATGAACGAAGACGCGCGCAAAATTCGTCTGATCATGGAATTGCGCCGTATCGGCGTTCTCGATACGGATGTTCTCAGCGCCATGGAACGGATTCCACGCGAGCGTTTCGTGCCGGATCTGTTCAAGGGGCAGGCCTATGAAAACACCGCGCTCCCCATTGCCCACGGCCAGACCATCAGCCAACCCTCGGTGGTCGGCTACATGACCCAGCAGCTTGAAATCGGCAAGCGCATGAAGGTTCTCGAAATCGGCACCGGGTCGGGCTATCAGGCGGCGGTTCTCTCGCGGCTCTGCCGACGGGTCTATACCATCGAACGAAACCGCGATTTGCTGAGCCATGCGGTCAAGCTGTTTCAGGAACTCCGGCTCAACAACATCACCACCCTGTGCGCCGACGGCAGCGGCGGCTGGCCGGAACAGGCGCCGTTTGAGCGCATTCTGGTAACCGCCGCCGCGCTGGACGTGCCGCCCGCACTGCTCGAACAGCTTGCCCCCGACGGGATCATGATCCTGCCGGTCGGCGACACACCCGACAATCAACAGCTTTTGAAGTGCCGGCGGACCGCGGAGGGGATCGATTATGAAACATTGTGGCCGGTCCGCTTTGTACCCTTGCTGGGCGGTATCGAAAATGGCGTAGAGAATGGACGTTGATTGAGAGGCACGGTGGGATTACATTCCCCCCGATGAGCATGAGACATTTATGGGCTCCGCTTTTGGCCCTTGTCATTACGGCTTGCGGTCAGGCCCCGGCCCCGGTCCTGCACGGCGGTCGGGGCATGACATCCTTGCCGCCCCTGGAAGATGCGTTGCCTCAGCCGCGAGGGGCCAGGTCTCAAGCGTCGGCTCCCGCAATATCCCGCGATGTGGTGCTGGTCCGGCCCCAGGAAACCCTTTACACCATCGCCCGCCGCCATGGGGTATCGCTGCGCGATCTGATCGACGCCAACCGTCTGTCGCCGCCCTATGAAATCTTGCCGGGTCAAAGGCTTGTTCTCCCCCGCGTCCGGTTCCACCGGGTCACCGACGGCGAGAGTCTTTACGCCGTCTCGCGGCGCTATGGAATCGATACGCGAGACCTGGTTCAGCTCAACAATATCCGACCGCCTTTCAGGCTGATCCCTGGTCAGAAGCTGCGTTTGCCCGGCGCCGGACCGGCTCCGGTTCAAAAAACCAAATCGCCCGATCCCGCCAAATCCGAAGCCGAAATGAAACCGGTAAAGATCGAGGCGCCGAGCCGGGCCGAACTGGCCAATCCACCGGCCCGGTCGTCCAAGCAGTTTCTGTGGCCGGTGCGCGGTCATATTTCCATCGCTTATGGCCCACGGGGCAAGGGACGCCATAATGACGGGATCAATATCCTGGCGCGGCGGGGAACCCCGGTGCGCGCGGTTGAAAACGGCATCGTGGCCTATTCGGGCAATGAGCTCCGCGGCTTTGGCAATCTGCTGCTGATCCGCCATGCCGGCGGCTGGACATCCGCCTATGCCCATAACCAGGTCCTGCTGGTGCGCGCCGGCGACCGGGTGCGGCGCGGCCAGATCATCTCAAAGGTTGGAAAATCCGGCAGCGTAAGCCGCCCCCAACTTCATTTTGAACTTCGCAAGGGCAAGCAGGCGGTCAATCCGGTACGCTATATGTCGGGACGCCCGACGGGGCGCTCGGTGGGGTAATCAATCCAGCCGCGTGCCCAGCCGTCCCGCCAGATCCTGGATATATTGCCAGGCGACGCGGCCGGATCTTGCGCCTCTGGTGATGGACCATTCATTGGCGTCGGCGCGGAGGGTTTTCTGCTCGATTTTCAGATTGTAGTGGGCCACGTAGCGGTCGAGGATTTCGAAATAGGTTTCCTGATCGCAGGCGTGGAAGCCGAGCCATAGGCCGAACCGGTCCGACAGGGAGACTTTTTCCTCCACGGCTTCGGACGGGGTGATGGCGGTCGATCTTTCATTTTCGATCATGTCCCTGGGCATCAGATGGCGGCGGTTCGAGGTGGCGTAGAACAGCACGTTCTCGGGCCGGCCCTCGATGCCGCCTTCCAGCAGCGCCTTGAGGGATTTGTAGCTGGCGTCCTCGCCGTCGAAGGAAAGATCGTCGCAGAACAGGATGAAGCGCCGGTCGCTGCCCCGCAGGATCTGCAGCAGGGCTGGCAGGGACGATATGTCCTCCCGGTGGATTTCCACCAGCACGAGCTTGCCGCCGGATTCCTGATTAATCGCCGCATGGGCGGCCTTGACCAGCGAGCTTTTTCCCATGCCGCGCGCGCCCCACAGCAGGGCGTTATTGGCCGGCAGCCGGTCGGCGAATCGCCGCGTGTTGGCGAGCAGGGTTTCCCGCGACCGATCGAGCCCGATCAGCAGCCCCAGATCAATCCGGTTGACCCTGGGGACCGGTTCGAGCCAGGCGCGGTCCGCATGCCAGACGAAGGCCTCCGCCGCCGAAATGTCGGATTTTGGGGGCTCGGCAGGGGCCAGCCGGTCGAGGGCATCGGCGATCCGCCGTATCAGGGCTTCGAATTCAGGGTCCGGCATGGTCAGGTTATCTCGTTCAATCTGGTCGACCGGCGCGACCCTATCATAGGGGTCCAAAATCACGCAATTCGGTTGCAACTCGGGGGCGGAACGTTATAGTCCGCGAAACCTTGCAAAATCGCAGGAACAGGAGGCTTATCGATGTTTATTTCCCCGGCCTACGCACAGGCCGCCGGCGGCGGATTTGGCGGCATGGAATCGCTTTTGCCGCTCGTGCTGATTTTCGTGGTGTTTTATTTCCTGTTGATCAGGCCGCAGCAGAAGAAGCAGAAAGCCCATCGTGAAATGCTGGGAAATCTGCACCGGGGCGACCGGATCGTTACCAGCGGCGGTTTGATCGGGAAAATCTCCCGCATTCCCAATGAGTCCGAACTTGTCGTCGAAATTGCCGAAGGCGTGAAGGTTCGCGTGCTGCGCGGCATGATCTCCGAGGTCAGCGCCAAGACCGAACGGGCCCGCGACCGGAAGCCGGGCAAGGATGAAGAAGACGATGAGCAAGACGTTGAAGATAGCGCTGATGAAAACGACGATTCCGTCCCAAAGGACAAAAAAGACGCCGGGGACAGGTAACGCCGGGCGCAATAAGGAACAGACCGGCCCAATCTCATGATTCACTTTCCGAGATGGAAAATCATAATGATCGCGGTGATCTGCGTGCTCGGCATTGCCTATGCCGCGCCGAATTTCATCTCGCGGGTTGCGGTTGAAAGCTTTCCCGGTTTCGTCCCTCACAAGCAGATAAGCCTCGGGCTCGATCTCCAGGGCGGATCCCATCTGCTGTTGGAGGTTCAGGTTTCCGCCGTCATCAAGGAACGCCTGGCGGGCATGGTGGATGGCGTTCGCACGACGCTGCGTAAGGAAAAGGTCGGGTATCGTGGTCTCGGCGTTTATCAGCGTGGGGTGGCGTTCACCCTGCGCAAGCCGGAAGATCTCGACAAGGCGCGCAGGGCTGTCCGTACATCCGAGGGCGATGTGGAGGTCACGGTCGACGGCAACCGTCTGCTGGTGCAGTTGACTGAACAGGCCATGCGCGACCGGCGCTCGGCCGCGGTCCAGCAATCAATCGAAATTGTCCGACGACGGATCGACGAAACCGGCGTGCGCGATCCGACCATCCAACGTCAGGGCGCGGACCGTATCATCGTCCAGCTTCCCGGCGTCAAGGACCCTGAACGTATCAAGCGCCTGATTGGCAAGACGGCGAAACTGTCCTTCCGGCTGGTCGATCTTACCATGTCGCCGGACCAGGCCGCCGCCGGGCGGCCGCCGCCGGGCTCGGTCGTTCTGCCCTCGGACAGCGAAATGGGCCCCGATGGCCAGCCGGTGAAGTTTCTGGTCCGCAAGCGGGTCATGGTGTCGGGTGAAATGCTGATCGACGCCCAGCCCACGGTGCAGGACGGCCAACCGGTCGTCAGCTTCCGTTTCGATTCTGTCGGCGGCAAGCGATTCGGCACGGTGACCAGCAAGAATGTCAACCGGCCCTTCGCCATCGTCCTCGATGGCAAGGTGATCAGCGCGCCGACGATCCGGGAACCGATTCTGGGTGGTAGCGGCATCATTTCCGGCAGTTTCTCCGTCGAAACGGCGCGCGATCTGGCGCTTCTTTTGCGCGCGGGCGCATTGCCCGCACCGCTGACGGTGCTGGAGGAACGCACGGTTGGCCCGGGCATGGGCGCGGATTCCATTCAGGCCGGCAAGATGGCCAGCCTCCTGTCGATTGTGCTGGTAATCGTCTTCATGAGGGCGGCTTACGGCGTCTTCGGTGTGATCGCCAATGTAGCGCTGGTCATCAACATGGTGTTGATCATGGCCGCCTTGTCGTTGCTGCAGGCGACATTGACCCTGCCGGGCATCGCCGGGATCGTGCTGACCGTCGGCATGGCGGTTGATGCGAACGTGCTGATTTTTGAGCGGATCCGTGAAGAACAGCGTAACGGGCGAACGCCCATTTCGTCGGTCGATGCGGGATATGCACGCGCGCTGACCACCATTATCGACGCCAACCTGACCACATTCATCGCCGCGATCCTGCTGTTCCAGTTCGGGTCCGGGCCGATCAAGGGGTTTGCGGTGACGCTGGCCATCGGGCTCGCCACGTCGATGTTTACGGCGATCATGATCACAAAGCTGATTGTGGTTGTCTGGTTGCGCCGCAAGCGGCCCCAGCGGCTGCCGCTATAGGAACAGGACGGTCATGCGCCTCATAAATCTTATTCCCACCGGCACCAAGTTCGACTTCATGCGGTTCCGCAAGGTCGCCGCATTTTCGTCCCTGTGCCTGGCGGTCGTGTCGATCATTTTATTCGCAACTCTAGGGCTGAATTACGGGATCGATTTCCGCGGCGGGATCATGATCGAAATTCGCACCGAACAGCCGGCCGATATGGCGGGCCTGCGCGCCAACCTGTCCGGGCTCGGGCTGGGTGAGGTTGAGCTTCAGGAGTTCGGTGCGAAAACCGATGTGCTGATCCGGATCGAACGACAGAAGGGCGACGAAAAAGCCCAGATCAAGGCGGTCGAAATCATCAAGGGTGCGCTTGGCAAAAAAATCGACTACCGGCGGGTCGAGTTCGTCGGCCCCAAGGTCGGCGCCGAGTTGATCGAGGCCGGCGTCATGGCGGTGCTGGCTGCCATGGCGGCCATGCTGGTTTATATCTGGTTCCGGTTTGAATGGCAGTTCGGCGTCGGCGCGGTGGTCGCGCTGGTGCATGACGTGGTGCTGACGATCGGAATATTCGCCCTGCTGGGACTGGAATTCAATCTTTCCATCGTCGCGGCTATCCTCGCCATTGCAGGCTATTCCATCAACGATACGGTGGTGGTCTATGACCGGGTGCGGGAGAATCTGCGCAAATACAAGACCATGGACCTGAATGCGCTGCTCAACATGTCGATCAACGACACCCTCTCCCGCACCGTTTTGACCAGTGTGACGACCCTGCTGGCGGTGCTGGCGCTGTTCTTGTTCGGCGGGGAGGTGATCAAGGGGTTCAGTTTCGCCATGATCTGGGGCGTTATTGTCGGCACCTATTCCTCGATCTTTATTGCCGTACCCTTGTTGGTCTATATGAATCTCAATCGGGGCGGGCTCATTGTGGGCAATCTGGACGACGAGGAAAAGGGAACGTCAAAAAGCTGATTTTCCATGGCGACAGCTTCTGAACCGAATTTCATCCAATCCTACGGCGACGGTGGCTTCCGGATCGGGGGCGAAACCTACACCGGTTCGGTCATCGTCCTGCGGGACGCGGTTCATCCCTGGCCCGTAAGCGACTTTTCCGACATCACGGCCGATAGATTCAATATCCTGAGTGAGCCCGGAATTCTGCTGATTGGGACCGGAGAGACCATGAGTTTCCTCGATCCGGAACTGCGCGCCGCACTCAGCGCGCGCGTGCTGACCGCCGACGCCATGAATACAGGCGCGGCATGCCGCACCTTCAATGTCCTGCTCGCTGAAGACCGCGCTGTTTTTGCCGCGCTGATTGCCAAAGCCTAAACCGGTTCGAACAGCCCGAAGCATTTTGATGAATTGAACAGATGGCTTTCCACGAAGTCGATGGCCTCGAAACGCTGATTTGTTTCGGTCATGGCGCCGGCCAGGCAGATCCAGTTTGCGAATTCATGTTGCCCC
>CALGIA010000184.1 GCA_937916005.1 uncultured Rhodospirillaceae bacterium | reverse complement strand
GTTGATGCCGCGGGGTCTGTATCATCAGGCGGCGCGCCGCTGGCCGCATATGTTCATGACCCTGTGCCCGACCTATCTGGGGATCGCGCGCGCCGCTTATGATTTTACCATACGATATTTGCGCGGCGATGTGGACGGTGTGTCAGTCCGTCGACGTATGTATCCGACCAAGCAGGTCGCCGTCGCCGATATGTTCGTCAAGCTGCAACAGGCTGAGGCAATTTTCGCCATGGCGGTCTCCGAAGCGCGGGTCGATCCACCAAAATCGTCGCGGCTGCGGGCCTATGCCGCGCAATACACCGTGATGGAAACCGCCAACGATATCTGCCGCCTGGCCATTCGGACCTGCGGCGGCCAGTCGATGCTGAAATCCCTTCCGCTGGAACAATATTACCGGGATTCCCGTCTTGGCTCGCTGATGCTGCCCTGGACGGCCGAGCTTTGCATTGACCGCCTAGGACGGGAAACATTGTACGAGCCCGGCGAACGCGACGATTGAGCCGGCTGAGCTGGTTCTATTCGGTCCGCACCAGCGAATAGCGCCCATCTTCCGCCAGGCATTCGGCGACGGGCAGGCCCAGTTCCTTGCGCACGATGTTGGTGCCCTGGACCAGCGAGATCATCTTGTAGCGGGCATGCCGACGGCTCATGCCTTCCCGTCCCATGCCGCAATCCGAAGAAATGATAAGCCGTTCCGCCGGGATGTGTTTGAGCGCCTCGCGGATATGATGGGCGATTTCGCCAGGCTGCTCGACCTGAAGGGAATGGTGATCGATCACGCCGATGGCGATTTTCATATCTGTGATCTGTTCGCCGATCGCCTTGAGATCCATCATGCCCGAGCTGCAGGATTCGAACGTGATCACGTCGGCGTCGACCTGGTTTAAAAACTCCAGGGCCGGCGCGTAGCTCTGAACCTCCAGGAACATGCGCTGCTGCGACGGGTTGCCCCAGCAGGTATGGCACCAGACCTCGGTCTTGTCGCGCAATCCCTTCACGGTGTTGTTGAACACATCGGCCAGTTCCTTCATTCCGAGCTTGCCGAAGATATTGCCGCGAACGGGAACCATGTGGATCTGGGGTTCTTCTAGCTGAACCACCGGGCAGCCGGCGTCGGCAAGCTCGTGAAGCTCCTCATTGATGGCGTCGCTCAGTGCGGTCAGGCGTTCCACCGGATCCTTGTAATATCGATCATCGACGGCGACGGCGAGAATTTCCGGCGTGATGGTGCCGAACTTGACGGGTTTTTTGGTCTGGCGCTGGGCGGTTTTCCACATGCTGGTATATTGCAGATCGCCGCGCCCCACGGGGCCGGTGATGCTGGGCAAGACCCGGGCTTCCAGGTAATCATGCAGGATGTGACCCATGGGAAAGCCGACGCCGCCCGTACGGAACACGGCCGGATCGGGAATGCCCTTGTCGAAGCCGTCCATGTGGAACAGGGGATAGCTGGTCCAGCTCTGGCCGCCGACCTCCTCGTCATAATGGGCGTCGCCATCGGTGCAGATATCGATCCCGGCGATGTCCTGTTCGCGCAGGTAGACGGAAACAGCGTCGACATATTGTTCCCGGAATCGTGAATCGACCATCGCCTGCATGAAGGTCCGGGTCCCGAGATTTTCACGAAACCAGTCGGGTCGGGGTAATGAACCGGTCAAGGTCGTAGGCAGAATGATGTCGGCTGTTGCGCGATACATGGCGTCTTCCCCCTGTTGGGTAGTCTTGGCTTCTGCGGGAATATTGTCCGTCATCCATGTAGCGCTGACAACAGCCCATGCTGGATTTTGCGACATTTCTTGACAGCACGGGCTCCGGCCCGTAATCACGCTGAATGTCTGAAACCACGCGCCGCAAGGGCGCCTTGTTTGCTTTGTTGCTCACCGTCTTCATCGACATGGTGGGGTTTGGGATCATCATCCCGTTCATGCCGTTCTGGGCCGAGCATTTTGATGCGACGCCGGACGTGGTGACGATGCTGTTCGCCACCTATTCAGGGGTTGCGTTTTTCTTTTCGTTTTTCTGGGGTTGGGTCAGCGACCGATGGGGTCGAAAGCCGGTCCTGCTGTTGAGCCTGATGGGGTCGGTCGTGTCGTTCCTGTGGCTCGGTTTCGCCGATGCGCTCTGGGTACTGTTCGTGGCGCGCGCGCTCGGCGGGATGTTCGGCGCCAATATTACCGTCGCCCAGGCCTATATCGCCGATGTCACGGCCCCCGAGGACCGCGCCGGGGGGATGGGATTGATGGGCGCGGCGTTCGGTCTGGGCTTTGTTATCGGCCCCGCGATTGGTGGATTGCTGGCCGGGCCTGATGCGGTTAATCCGGATTTCCGGACACCGTTCCTGGTCGCCAGCGCGGTGTCATTTGTCGGCGTGCTCACCGGTTTGATCTTTCTCCGTGAACCGGATCGCCTTCGCCCGCCGGAAATCTCGCGTAGCGTGGGCGAAAGGTTTCGATCCTTCGCGTTGATATTGGCTCATCCGGGTGTCGCCTGGCCGGTTATGGTTTTGGTGACCATGGGGTTCGCCATGGCGGGGCTGGAGGCCACTCTTGCGCTCTGGACCGAGCGGGTCCATGGCTGGGGCCCGCGCGAGATCGGTTATTTCTTCGGCTTTATTGGCGTCATGCTTGTCCTCGTGCAGGGTGGTATCGTGGGCCGGGCGGTGCGTCGGTTCGGCGAAGCGCGCGTGGCGCAATTCGGAGCCTTCGCCATGATGGTCGGGATTGGCATGATCCCCTGGTGTTTCAACCTGCCGCTGGTGCTGGTCAGCGGGGCGCTGATTGCGATCGGTCATGGCCTCGGCGGGCCATCGCTCAACGGGTTGGTCTCGCGCAATGCGCCGGGTGATATCCAGGGCGCCGTGCTGGGTGCGTCACAATCAGCGCAATCCCTTTGCCGTGTCTTCGGCCCGATCACCGCCGGCGCGCTGTTCGCCGCCTTCGGCCACAACATGCCGTACTATGTTGGAGGCGTGATCCTCGCCATTGCGGGTTTTGCGGCTCTCCGCCTGACCCAGCCCGCAAATCCGGCTAAATCATAAATCGCTTCTGATTGCCTGCGCGCCCAGCTGAGGCCAGGCGACGGGTGCGCCGGATGCCTCGATTGCTTCTTCGATCGGCAAATCCGGGTCCCAGAGCGCGCCCCGGAAACGCATGTTGTTGAAGCCGTTGGATGCGTCGGACGCGAGCCAGCGGATCGGCGCGGCCATGACCTCGGGCTTGACCAACAGGGATCTGTCTTCAAACACGCCGTCGTCGGGGATCATTCTGGTGTTGGCCCGGCCGCCGGGAACCAACACGTTGGCGGTTACGCCGGTTCCTTCGAGTTCTTCCGCCATGACCGCGGTCAACGCCTCAAGCGCCGCCTTGGACGGGCCATAGGGGCCGATAGTCGCGCGGTACATGGTGTCGAGACTTGTGGTGACGTTGACAATGCGGCCCCAGCCGCGCGCGATCATTGCCGGCAGAACCGAGCGCGACGTGATCAATGGGCCGGTCGCATTGATCAGCAGGACGCGACGCCAGATATCCGGGTCGATTTCCCAGACCTTGAGGGGGGTGTCCAGATTGCTGGGCCGGAACGACTGCGGCCCAAGGGCGGCGTTGTTGACCAGGATGTCGATGCCGCCGAATTTCTCGGCCGCCGCCGCCACTGCGTCGGCCACGGCGGCGTCATTGGTCACATCGGCGGACAGGGCC
>CALGIA010000183.1 GCA_937916005.1 uncultured Rhodospirillaceae bacterium | reverse complement strand
TTGGCGCTCACCCGCCATATGACGTGCGCCATATGAATTATTGCTTTTTGAAGAAGGAATCGATGCTCTGACGGTGGGATTCCTTGGCGGCGATGTCCTGTCTGACACGCGAAATTTCGTCTTCCAGCTCGGCAATATAGTCATTGAGTTCGTGGACCGACAAATCGTCGAGGAGTCTTTGCTTGAATTTTGGTTTCGGCGTTGGCAGGAAGTCTTCTTCATCCATTTTCTGTTCTCCCGTTCTGTCTTGCCAGTCTGGGTCGAACCGATTAGGACTGCAACCCGCATCTTCAATTCATTAGTTTCGCCAACCCAGCCGAGAACCCAATGACGACAAATATTCCGACCGAAATGACCGTGATCGAGATAACCGAACCCGGTGGACCCGAGGCTCTCAAGCCCGGAACACGTCCCGTGCCGACGCCGGGTGACGGTGAAGTTCTGGTTAAGGTTGCGGCGGCCGGCGTCAATTTTCCCGATGTGATGCAGCGCCGCGGCCATTACCCGCCGCCGCCCGGCGCATCCGACATCCCAGGGCTTGAAATTGCCGGCGTTGTGGTTGCGCTTGGCGCCGGAGTCACGGAATTTCAGCCCGGTGATGAAGTTTGCGCACTGGTTTCCGGCGGCGGCTACGCCGAATATTGCGTTGCCCCGGCGGCGCAATGCCTCCCTGTGCCTGATAATTTCGACATGGTGCGGGCGGCGGCGATTCCCGAAACATTCTTTACGGTGTGGACAAACCTGGTCGACCGGGGCGAGCTTCAGGCCGGGCAGTGGGTGTTGATTCATGGCGGTTCCGGCGGAATCGGCACGGCGGCGATCCAAGTCGCCCATGCCCTTGGCGCGCGAGTCATGGCGACCGCGCGAACGGCGGAAAAATGCGCGGTGTGCGAAAAGCTCGGGGCCGATCGGGCGATCAACTACGCTGAAGAAGACTTCGTCGAAATTGCCAAGGAAATGACCGGCGGCGCCGGGGTGAACTTGATCATCGACATCGTTGGTGGGGATTATGCGGTCCGCAATTTGCATGCGCTGGCCGAAGGCGGCCGGCTGGTTCAGGTCGCGGTCCAGGGTGGGGCCAAGCCCGAAATTCCGCTTTTTCTAATTATGCAAAAACGGCTGACGCTGACCGGCTCGACGCTGCGCCCGCGCTCTGTCGCCGAAAAGGGGGCCATCGCGGCGGCCCTTAAGGAACGCATCTGGCCGGGGCTGAATGCCGGCGAGCTCGGCCCCCTGGTGCATACCACATTTCCGTTAACCATGGCGGACAAGGCCCATGAATTGATGGAATCAAGCGCCCATATGGGTAAAATCGTGCTTACGGTCTAGACAATTGGCCAATCGGCGCCGGTGGCGTGGATTTGGCGTGAAATATAACCCGCGTGACCCTATATATATATCGCAGTAATGGCGCCGCGAGTTCCGCGAGAACGCCGGCAGAGGAGTTCAAGATGGCCAAACCGTTAATGCCCAAGGCGACCGCCGTATGGTTGATCGAAAATACCGCGCTGAACTTTGATCAGATTGCGGAATTCTGCAGCCTGCATGTTCTGGAAGTGCAGAGCATCGCCGATGATGAAGTCGCCGTCGGCATGGCCGGCTACGATCCAATCGCCAATGCACAGTTGACCCAGGAAGAAATCGACCGTTGCGTCGCTGATCCCAACGCAAAGCTGACCATGGCCAAGAGCAACATGCCGCCGCCCGCGACGCGCACCAAGGGTCCCCGCTATACACCGGTTGCCCGGCGTCAGGACAAGCCCGACGCCATCGCATGGCTGGTGCGCACCTATCCTGATTTAAAGGACGCACAGATTTCACGGCTGGTCGGCACCACCAAGCCGACCATCATGGCAGTGCGGGACCGGACCCATTGGAACATGGCAAATATCAAGGCGCAGGATCCGGTCAGGCTGGATCTGTGTACCCGGGCCGAGCTTGACGTCGCGCTCAAAAAGGCGGGTTACGCCACCACCATGGAGCAGTTGCACCAGGCCCAGGAAAAGGCGGAGGAGGCCGCCAAGGTCGAAGCCGAAATGAAAGCCGCGTCTGCGGCCGAGGCCGAGATAACGGTGGAGAACGTGTTCGACATGCGCGAAAAACCATCTCGCCCGTCCGACGTGCCGGAAAACCCGTTCAAAATATAGACGGCCGGAAAACCCGCGTCCCTCTATCCTTTATCCAGGCAAGCCCCTCTGTCCAGGCGAGCCATGTCCTGTATTACGGCGCAGACTGAGGCGGTATCGTCGCGTGCGTGGCCCTGGGCCATGGCGGCGTTATAAATCTGGCCAGATGCGGCAAACAGCGGCGCAGGGCAGTTCAGATTGCCGGCGAATTCCCCGATGATCGACATGTCCTTCTGCCAAACTTCGACTTTCATGGTGGCTTCCGAGTAATCGTCCGCGACCATCATGGGCCCGCGCACTTCGAACATGCGCGATGATCCCGCGCCGTCGCCGATCACCTTGTAGATCAACTCGGCGTCGAGCCCCGCCTTCATGCCCAGCACCATGGCCTCCGCCGCGGCCACGTTATGGATTGCGACAAGATGGTTTGCGACGAATTTCATCTTGCTGCCGTTGCCGAACGGGCCGACATGGTAATGCGCGCGGGCAAAGCCTTCGAATATTTCCACGCAGTTTTGATAGGCAGCCTCATTGCCCGAGGCATAGACGGCAAGGTCCCTGGTGACGGCCTGCGCCCCGGTGCCGCTCAATGGACAGTCCAGCATCACCGCACCGGTTGCCGCCAACGCATCGCGGCCCCGTTCCTTCACGTTGATGGGCAGCGTCCCGGCCTCGATCACGATCAGACCCTCGTAGGCGGCCGATGTGAGACCGTTATCACCCGAGACAACCTGGTCAAATGCGGCGACGCTGGGCAGGGACAGAATAATCCTTTCGGTCCGACGCGCGACGTCCGCCGGCGAGCCGCCCAACACACCGCCCTTGGCTTGGAAGGCGTCGCGCCTGGCCGCGTCGATATCAAACCCGATGACCTGAAATTCCGCCTTCAGCAAATTTTCCGACATGGCCGAGCCCATGATGCCGAGACCTATAACGCCAACTGTTGAAGTCATATTTTTCTTCTCCGTTTTCGTGAATTCACGCACCATTTCGCGCACCGTTTCGCGCACCATGATGCCAAATCGTCTCGCTGGCAAATTTCCTTTGCCGGGCCCGATTCAAGATGCGGGGTCAACGGATCTGTGGCATCTTGGATCGGCATTTGATCGAGGGGCGGCGACCAACGCCCCTGAAAGGGGGAGCGATGATCGGCAAAGTGAACATTTCTGCCGCCGTGATGACGGGCCTGTGGTTGGCGGCGTCCGTTGGTTCGGCTTCGGCGGCGGATCAATCCCGCTATTCGAGCGGCGGCTGGCAGGACCCGTCGGCGACGAATTCCTGGAATAATCCAAGTCCTCCGGAACCGGCGACGCCGCGAGGCGACCGCAGGCTCCGCCGATTGCTCAAGGAATTACGAAGCCTGATCCGGGACGCGGCACAGGACCGCGCCGCCGATCCACGCTTTCTGGCCGATCTACGCCAGCTTGTCCGGCGCTATGATCTGCCGCAGCGCACGCGCATCCTGTTCGATAATTTTAGCGACGGAAATCTCAGCCATAACCCGATATGGCGGGTGTCGGGCACCGGGGTAAATGTGTCTTCCCATACCGGGCTTCGGATGCGGTATGCGCCTCATCTCACTGTCCAAACCAATCAAAATAGCCGACAGAGCTCCCGGGATGCCCTGATCGGCTCGCTTCTTGGCCAATTGACGGGGCATCCTCAGGAGCCGCAACAACCCCAGCGCCGGCAGATTCAGTCCAGGCCGCCCCGCATTGCGGCGGCGGCCGCCATTCCCAACGCCTTTGCCATCGAACTGACATTCGGGTCTTCGTCCCGCGATGGTGGACGGTTCGTGGTCGGCGTCACCCAGGGGAGGCAGCAGCTTGGCTATAGGCTCGCCTATAACCCGGGATCAAACCAGCCGATTGAGCTGATCCGGCGGGGTAAGCGCGGCGCGGCGATCATCGATGCGACCCAGGGCCGGCTCAAACTGGAAGACGCCAAGCTGCACAAGCTCCGGATGGCCCGGGACCGC